>CALMIS010000275.1 GCA_937864185.1 uncultured Chloroflexota bacterium | reverse complement strand
GAAGTCCCGGGGTTTCCATGACGGGCCCCAAATGGCGGGTGGCCGGCGGGCCGGTCCCGGCCCTGGATCCGGCCACGTCGCACTCGGTGATGAAGTATCTGGAGCTGATCAACCGCCGCGATAAAGTGACCGTGTTGTGCAGTCTTCACTTTTTGAGTCTGGCCCGCACCTACGCCAGCCGCATCATCGCTCTCAAAGACGGCATCATGATGTTTGACGGGCTGCCGGGTGAGATTGATGAGACTCGCTTTAGGGAGATTTACGGTGAGGAGGCGGTGGAGGTGCAAATTACCTGAGAGTGGCTCGTTTACTGACGCTCCGAGATTAGTTCAATCTTAAAGATTCAACCAATCTAAGAACTTAAGTGGGACTACGATCGCCGCTTCTTGGCCCAGGCTTGGGTCATTCGATCCAGGATCATGGCCATAATCACAATCGCTAACCCCGCTTCGATGCCCCGCCCCAGGTCGCGCATCGGGTTGGCCAGCCCCTTAACGGCCAGCAAGCCTAACCCGCCCCCGCCCACCAGGCCGGCGACCACCACCATTGCCAAAACCATCATAATAATCTGGTTGACGCCCAAGGCGATGCTGGGCATGGCCAGTGGTAGTTGGACCTTGAACAACGTTTGGCGCGAAGTCGACCCGAAGGCGCGGGCCGCCTCGATGATGTTGGGGGCAATTTGGCGGATGCCGAGGCTGGTTAACCGGATGCCGGGCGGCAAGGCATACAATACCGAAGCAATAATGCCGGGGATGCGGCCCACATTAAAAAGCATAATGACCGGAATGAGATAGACAAAAAAGGGAATGGTCTGCAAGGTATCGAGCACCGGTTTCAGTAGCCGGTCTAGAGTGTCGCTGTAGGCCGCCACCACGCCCACCGGCAGCGCGATTAGGGCCGTCAGCAGCACAGCCAGGATCACCTGGCTAAGCGTGTTCATGCTGTCATCCCACAATCCCAACATCCCCAGCCCCACCATTCCCAACGCCGAGAAGGTAGCCAAGCGCCAGCCGCTGAGACCGTAGGCGATCACCGCCACCCCCAAAACCACCAGCGGCCAGGAAAGCCAACTTTGCAGCAGAGCCCGGATCGGATTGAGAACATAGACCAGCAGCGCATCGCTTAAGGGGCCGGTGCCAAAAGGCGTATCGCCGATCTGGTACAGATTGTCGCGCATCCAGGCAACCAGGCTATCAACGGGCGCGCCCAAGTCGACCTGCCAGACGACCGGGAAATCCCGGCCCAAGTTAAACCCAAGACTATGCACCAGTAACAGCCCGGCCAACAGCAGCCCCGAGCCAACCAGCAGCGAGCGGCGGGCCCAAAACTGGCTGGCGGCTTCGGCGCCGGCCTGATCGCCGCTGAGGACCAAGGCCTGCTCCACGATCCGCCCGAAGCCGGTGGCGATCCATTGGCCCAAGCCCCGGCTGGAGCGCATCAGCCAATCCAACCCGCGCTCAAAACCACGAGCGACCCGCCAGCGGCCCCAGCTTTCGGGTAGAAGGTGGAAACGGCCCCTCAGCCGGGTCTGCTCGGCGGCCACCTGTTGGCTAAAGCCGTGGCTAATCCGATCAAGCAAGATGGCTAGCAGCACAATCGCCATCCCGGCAATAAAGCCGCGACCCACTTGCTGCCGCTGCAGCGCAATAAGCACCTCGTTGCCCAACCCACCGGCGCCGATGAGCGCGGCAATGACGACAATGCCAAAGGCCATCATAATGGTTTGGTTGACCCCGGTGATGATTGTCGGCATGGCCAGCGGGATTTGGACCTTGAATAGAATCTGGCGAGGGGTGGAACCAAAAGCACGCGCCGCCTCGATAGCGGCCGGAGAAACTCCTCGCAGACCCAAGTTGGTCAGCCGGATCGCCGGCGGCAGGGCGTAGATGACCGTTGCGATCACGCTCGGGACCCGGGCGATCCCGAAAAAGAGGAGAACCGGGATCAAATAGACAAAGGCGGGCAGAGTCTGCATCGCATCGAGCAGCGGACGCAGCGCGGTCTCTACTTTGTCAAACCGGGCCGAGAGGATGCCTAAAGGGATGCCGATCAGCAAGGCCAACAAAACCGAGACGCCCATCAAGGCCAGAGTCTGCATCGACTCGTCCCACAGGCCAACCGTACCGATGGCCAGCACCGTAAAGGCGGAAAAAAGGGCCAGCCGCAGCCCTCGCGCGCCTTGACCCAACAAAAAGGCGGTCAGAACCACCACCGGCCAGGGCAGCCAGAGCAGCAGCCCCTCAAAAGCGCGAATGCTAACATCCACGACATCACTCAAAGGATCAAAGCAGTAGACGAAGAGGGGATGATCCAGCCGGTTCCGTACGATCCAGCGTTGAAACTCGTCGAGAGGTTGGCGCAGATGAAGGTCCCAACTAGCCGGAAACTCAACCAGCAGGGGCGAGGGGTCACGCCAGACCAACGGCAGCAGCAAAATTAGAGCCAGAAGCGCCAGCGCTGTCAAATCCCGTTTACTGAGTTGAATGGTATCGGTAATGGATTGCCAGCGGACCAAGTTACGCTCCTAAATTGCTTCGCCTAACGCTGCTAAAACAGTCTGTCGATCCACCGCGCCGAGCAGCTTCTGGCTGCTATCGACCACCGGTAAAGGCAGCTCGCTGGCGGCGACCAAAGGGATGAGCTGACGCAACGTCGTGCCCGGGGTAACGGTTGGTGGGTTGCTGTTGGCCAGACTACCGACCGTAGGGGCCGCAGCAGCCTGTTCGAGCTGCTGCGATGAAAGCAGGCCCAAGAAGCGACCATTTTCGGCCCGGACGAAGGCCGTCTCGCCGGGCCGCAACTGCGAGCGGACCGCTGCCGGCGGATCGTGCTCGGAGCAGACCACCCGGCAGGGACGCATGACCATGCGCGCCAGCAGCACCCGCGAGCGGGGCACATCCTTGGTGAACTCACGGACATAATCATTGGCGGGATTAAGGATCAGTTGATCCGGCGCACCAACTTGGACAACCTCGCCGTCTTTCATAATGGCGATGTTGTCACCGAGCTTGACCGCTTCTAAGAAATCGTGGGTGATGAACAGAATAGTCTTGTGCATCACGTGCTGGAGTTTGAGCAACTCGTCTTGCATTTCGCGCCGGATGAGCGGATCGAGCGCGCTGAAAGGCTCATCGAACAGGAGAATTTCGGGATCGACCGCCAGGGCTCGGGCGATGCCGACTCGCTGCTGCATACCGCCGCTCAACTGATTGGGGTAAGCCCCGGCCCATTCGGCCAGACCGACCAGTTGCAGCGTTTCCCGGGCGCGGGCGTGGCGGGACTCGCGTTTAACGCCCTGGACTTCCAGCCCGTAAGCGACATTGTCCAAGACGGTGCGATGCGGCAGCAGGCCGAAATGTTGGAAGACCATGCTTAGCTTGCGGCCCCGCAGGGCGCGCAGTTGGCGGGGATGCATTGCGGTCACATCTTCGCCGTCGATGATGACCTGGCCGCTGGTCGGCTCGATCAGGCGCAGGATGCAGCGCACCAGCGTCGACTTGCCGCTGCCGGATAACCCCATTACGACAAAGGTTTGGCCCTTGCGCACGCCAAAGGTCACATCCCGAACGGCCACCAGATGACCGGTCTGCTCTTGGATTTCGGCTCGGGATTGGCCCGGCCGGATTGAGGGTTTGACCTGTTCCGGAGTGGGGCCAAACACTTTCCATAAATTGCGGCAGGAGATTTTGTACTCGGCAGTCATTGCGTTTGAATTATAACCGTTTGCCGGAAATATCAAAACCGTCTATGGTTAAGCCAACAAGTGACACGGAGGGAACCGTGGCAAAAAGCGACGATATCAGTGTGTTTATTCTCTCAAACGACGCCGTCTGCAGCGAGTGCGGCCGCGAATTGGTCCGGTCAGCTTGGATGACGCTCACCCCGGAAAAGGAAGTCCTGTGTCTGGCCTGCGCCGATCTCGACCACCTCATTTTTCTACCGGCCGGCGACGCCGCCTTGACCCGGCGATCGCGCAAATATTCGACCTTGGCGGCGCTGGTCGTCCAATGGAGCCGGGCCCGCAAACGGTACGAGCGTCAGGGCTTGCTGGTCGAGGCCGAGGCGCTGGATCGGGCCGAGCAGGAGTGCCTGGCCGATAGCGAGGTTAGGGAGCGCCGCCGGGAGCGCGAGGCCGTCCGGCGGGCGGCTCTGGACCAGACCTACGTTGAGAGCTTTGCCCAGCGGATCCGGGAGTTGTTCCCGGACTGTCCGGCCGGCCGCGAGCAGATCATTGCCGAGCACGCTTGCCTCAAATACAGTGGCCGGGTGGGCCGAAGCGCGGCGGCCAAAGACCTGGACGAGGCGGCCGTGCGGCTGGCGGTGGTGGCTCACATCCGGCACGTCGAGACGAATTACGATCAGCTTCTGGCTCGCGGTCAGGCTCGGCGAGAAGCGCGGGCTCAAGTTGAAGCCGAAATTGCCCGGACGCTGGGACGGTGGTCGGCATGATCCGGGATTAAGCCCGATAAAATCCAGTTTCAAGCTTATCTCAGAGACGGTTATGGCCCCGGTTGTTCGCAACCTTTTCAAAACAGACAGTATTTTGGTGGAGCTAAAGTTCAAGCCCTGGCCACATTATCTATTACTGACCGCGCTTCTGCTCTCGTTTGGGCTGGTGGGGCCCTATCTCGACCAGGCCGAACTATGGCACGACGAAGTCTGGTCGCTCTGGGTAGCGCGCGGCACGTTGACCGAAACCGTCAGTCGGGTAGCGGCCGATGTGCATCCACCGCTCTACTTTTTGGGGCTGCACGTCTGGGTGCGGCTGGTGGGCGAGTCGGTTTTTGGACTACGGCTACCATCTGTCTTCTTTGGGCTGGTGGGCATCAGCGCCACGTACCGGCTTGGTCGGGTCCTGTTCGATCGGCGCACCGGGCTAGCGGCGGCCTTGCTGCTAGGCACGCATAGCTTTCTGCTCTACTACATGGGCGAAGCTCGGATGTACTCGCTGCTGCTGGCTCTGGCGGTACTGTCGACGTGGGCGTATGGGTGGTGGTTGGAAGGGGGGAAGGGGGGAAGACTGGAGGGTTGGAAGGTTGGAGGATTGGAGGGTTGGAGGATTGGAGGGCTGGAGGGCTGGAGGAGGGTGGGGTTGGAGGGCTGGAAAAGTGGTAGACTGAGAGAATTTTTTCATTTTTCCTTTTTAATTTTTCATTTTCGGTTGGAAAGTTGGCAGGTTAACTGGATTCGCTCGGGGGTTTATGGCTTGACCATTGCGGCCCTGCCGCTGACGCACTATTATGGGGCCTTGATTCCGTTGGGACATGGGCTGCACCTGGCGATGAGCCGGCCTCGACGGCTGGGGGCCTGGTTAGGGCCGGTCGGGGTAGGAGGGCTGCTTTACCTGCCCTGGTTTGGGGCTTGGCTCAACCAGGTCCAGATGCATCCCGGCGGCCCGTTGGCTTTGCCCCAAGCCACGAGCTGGGACACGATCAGTTGGCTGCTATTCGTTTTGAGTGGCGGGGCGGGCTGGTGGCTGTTAAGTCCCTTACTCCTGGGCGGAGCCTTGCCCCGGCTAAAACGCACCTGGCGACCGGTCCTGCTGCTGGCGCTGTGGCTGCTGCTCACGCCGCTGGTGGTGCTAGCCTTGAATACGTGGCTGGCCCCCCTGTACCAACTCCGCTACCTCATCGCTATTCTACCGGCTGTCGCTCTACTAATCGCCTACGCGCTGCGTTGGGTATGGTGGCAACCCCTGATGCTGATTCTGCTAGCTCTGTTTGTCTATACGAATATCGACAGCTACAACCGGCTCTGGCCGCCACGCTCGCCCTGGCAGGCCGATGTGGTCCGCGCGGTGCTGGCCGCCCGGCAACCGGAGGACCTTTCCCTGGTCAAAATTGTCCGCCCTTATAGCATGGAAGCTTACTACGATCGCAAACTAGGGCTGCGTAACACCTCAACCCTCGATCTCTCTCAGCGGTTTTACCGGCCGGCCGAGACGGCCGAACTCATTGAACGGCTCCCGCCCGCGCCCTCCATCTGGGTGATGATGCCCAACAACATCGGCGAAACCTGGCAAGCGGTGGCTCAGCTTGACCGGGGCCGGCACATCGGCTACCGGGCCAGCACCGGTTATATGCTCTTTTACCGCTTTGACCGCGGCGAAAGCGATTCGCTCACCTTTTACTTCGGCGATAAGCTGCGCTACAGGGGGGCGCCGTTCTTTTATCGAGCGGCTCAGCCCGGTGAGTCAATTTGCCTTGAGCTTGAGTGGTTAGCTTTGGTCGATTTAGAAGCTACTTATTCCTACGGGGTTCATCTGGTGAATGGGGGGAATGCGGTTGTGGCTCAACATGATGAAGGCTTAGCCTCAGCCGTTGCCGGTGAAAGGCACCCTCTGTCTCCTTGTTTGTCTCTGCCGCTAGATCTGGCGGC
The DNA here is from genome assembly GCA_937864185.1 of uncultured Chloroflexota bacterium. Taxonomy (GTDB): domain Bacteria; phylum Chloroflexota; class Anaerolineae; order 4572-78; family J111; genus JAGRBY01. The sequence goes on along the minus strand of CALMIS010000275.1, from coordinate 73,164 downwards.
GGGAGATTACTACCTGCACCTGGCGGTCTATACCTGGGCCGATGGCCGGCGGTTACCCGTTGTTGAGGGCGACTCAGCCCGGGTCAGTTGGGGGGATGCCTTGATCATCGGCGCGGTAACAGTGCCCGAGTGACCGCGCAGTTTCCTCTCATCATTTACTTGAAGGCCTAAAATCCGGATAGAGCAGAGTCATACAGTCAGGACAGATGCCGTGGCTAAACTGGACGTCGGTCCGGCTCCTGACATAGACCTCAACTTGCTGCCAATAGCCTTCATCATCTCTAATCTTTTTACAATTTGCGCAAATGGGTAGATAGCCGCTTAGGGTTTTGACATTGGCCAGGGCTTCTTCAAGCTGGGCATTCTTTTGCTGAAGCTCTTGCTGCAGCCGGCGCAGCGCTAGGTGAGTTTTAATGCGGGCCAGGACCCGCTCCATCCGCACGGGTTTGGTGATATAATCAACCGCACCTTGAGCAAAGCCTTTCACTTCATCCACAACGTCATTCAGGGCAGTCATAAAAATTACCGGGATGTCTTTGGTAACAGGATCAGCCTTCAAGCGGTCACAGGTTTCATAACCGTCCATCACCGGCATCATTATGTCTAACAGGATCAGATCAGGCGGGCGGCGCTTAACGCTTTCCAAAGCCGCCTGGCCATTTCCAACAACCAAGACTTCATAATCGGCGCGCTCAAGAAAGGCAAACAGCACGCTCAGATTTGAAGGCGTATCGTCTACCACAAGGATCGTCTCTTTTTTGGTCTCCACTAAACTTACCTTTCTTGGAAAATTACTCTACCGAGAGTTATTTGAGAGTGATACCAACAACTGCTTCAGTTCCTCAACCTGAAAACTTTGAGCGAGCTGGCGAACTCGGTTGGCGAACGGTTGGTAGCGTACATCCTGTCGCTCCAAATCATCGACCCATGTCTTGATCGCCCGGAGATCCCCCACCAATACGAGATCGCTTAAAGAATGTAGGTCGTCAGGGGTTGGTGGCGTTAAAGGCTCGACCGCCTCGCCGACCGAGGGATCGGGCTTCAACTCATCTTGATACTTCCAGGTGATATCCGTTAGCTGCTCAAGCATCTCTAGCAGTCGCCCCACCTCGAGCGGAGCTTCAAGAACGATATCGCCGTCCCCTCCAAGAGGTAGCGGTTCAACCGCGCCTGTCTCCAGAGCGGGGGCAAAACCGAGAATAGAGACGCTGCTTAAGGTTGATGATAACCGCAATTTGGAGATGAGAGCAGGGTCCTCAAAGTGGGGGACGGCCAGATTGACGATAATGAGGTGAGGCTGCATCGTTTTGGCTTTTTCAACGCCATCCCGGCCGCTACCGGCCGAAGCGATTTCCAAGCCCAGGGGGGCCAGCGTCTCAAGCAGCATCGACCGGCTGGCCGGATCAGGGTCAATGACAAGCAGACGGGGCGCCTGCCCTTTGATGCCGATCACGCGCTGCCAGCGGTGGGGTAAGTCCACCTTTACGCCCGACGTGATTTCAGGGAGGGCCAAGTCGAACCAAAAGGTGGTGCCCAGGCCAATCTCGCTTGTTACCGACAATTGACTGCCCATCAACTCCAGCAAATTACAGCAGATATTTAAGCCCAATCCGGTTCCGCCAGCGCGACGCTCCTGCCGGCCAACTTGCCGAAACGGTTCAAAAACAAGATTTAGATCTTCCGGCGCAATCCCGATTCCGGTGTCGGTCACGATAAAACGAAGGGTAGACGTTGGCAGGCCGCTGCCGGTGGGCAACGCCGCAATCGGTTGCACTTCAAGAGTGACACTCCCCTGATCGGTAAATTTGATGGCGTTGCCAATAAGATTGATCAGGACCTGCCGTAACCTTTTGTCGTCTCCGTAGACGACACTGGGCAGGCGCCCGGCTATAAATTTAAAGGTGAGGTTCTTCTGCTGGGCTCGGGCCCGGATCAGTTCATTAAGGTCGGCCAGGAGCGTAGGCAGATGAAACTCAGCCAGGACCAGTTCCAGGCGACCGGCCTCCACTTTCGCCAGATCAAGGACGTCGTCGATTAAGGCCAGTAAGTGCCGGCCACTCCGTTCGATGATCGCCAGACCCTCGAGTTGGTCAGCGGCCAGCCGCGGATCATCTTGCAGAAGTTGGGCATAGCCTAAAATACCGTTGAGCGGCGTGCGTAATTCGTGGCTCATCGTGGCCAGAAAAGTGCTTTTAGCTTTATTCGCCGCTTCAGAGGCTTCTTTGGCCTGCTGCAATTCCTGAAAAAGCCGAGCATTCTCTATGGCAGTACCGGCCTGATTAGCGTAAGCTTGCAGCACCTGCACTTCAAAAGGACCATAAGCCCCCAGGATGAAACTATCAGCCGTCAAGGCCCCAACCGCCTGCGATCCGGAAAGCAAGGGCACGGCCATCCAGCTCTTAATCCGTGGATCGCCGGCGGCGATCTCCCAATTAGGCTCAAGGCTTACATCGGCCAGGGTCATGCTTTGTTGGGTCCGGAATACTTTAGCCGTCACATTACTACCGGCTACCGGGAAACGATAGCCGAGAAACCGCTGGTCAAAGCCAAAACCGCCAGACAGGACTAGATTATCACCCTGAATTAAGAACAAACCAGCCCCATCGCAATCGATGACCTGGCGGATCTGGGCCAAAATCTCATCCATCACGGTGCCCTGATTAAGACTGCGGTTCAGCGCTAAAGCGACCTGCTGCAAACTTTGAGCCACCCGGCGTTGGCGCTGCTCTTGCTCCACCAGGCGAGCTTGACCAATCACGCCGGCAATCTGACCGGCAATCGTTTCCACTAACTGGACCTCATCGGCGGAAAAAACGCGGTCTGGTTGATCGGTATCAACGCCGATGGTGCCGATGACTTCACCTCGGGCCAACAGGGGCACAATCATCAAGCCTTGAGTCTTCAACGCCTTCATGACAGAGTGGATGGCCAAGGTGGCCGGATTCGATTGGGCCTGTTCAATCACTTGAGAGCGCTGGGTCTCCAGCGCCAGTTGGGATGAGCTGTTATTGATCACCGGGATCTTCAGGCCAACGGTACTGGGATGGTCGGGGTCAAGGGAAGCGCTGGCCACCACTTCCAACTCAGTTTTTGCCTCGTTGAGTAGGGCAATACCGGTGTTGCGGGTTTTTAAGAGATAGACGATCGTTTCGGCCACCATCTCCAAGGCAGTGACCAGGTCGGTGGTGCGGGTGACGGTTTGAATGATATGGTTGAGAATAGAGGCCTCTTCAACCCGGGTGGCCAAGGCTCGTTTAGCCGCCTGCTCAGCCTCAAAAAGCCGGGCATTTTCAATTGCCACCGCGGCATGGACCGCAAAAGCCTGCAAATTGAACGTATCTCGTTCGTTAAAAGCGTCCACCTTAAAATGATCGACCGATAAGATCCCGATTCCTTGGTCACCTACCATCAAGGGGGCAGCCAGCCAACTGCGGGTTGGATAATTTTCAGCCCCGGGCCAGACCACCCATTCGGGGTCAGCCTGAACATCGTTGATTAACACGCTTGACCGCTCGTTAAACACCCTAGCACCGGGCTCCGGGGAGATCAGATAGATCCGGTTGCCCAGTTCGATGTCGTGAAGAGGTACTCCGGCCGTCAAGACCAATTCCTCGCCATCACGCAAGAAAATTGAGGCCCGATCGTACTTAACGACTGACCCCAATTCTTGCAGAATTCTCTCCAAAACCGCGGCCAGATCAAGACTGCTGCTGATGGCCACAGCCACTTCCCGCAAACTTTCGGCGATGTGGAGTTGCTGGTGCACCTGCTCGAATAAGCGTGCATTTTCAATCGCCACGGCGGCCTGCTGGGCTAACCCGACCACAAAGTTTAGTTCCGTCTTGGTAAACAGTCCCGAGCTAGCCACCCGCCAGAGCACCACCAGGCCTGTCACCCGTTCTCCGTAGAGGAGCGGCACCGCCATCAGCGACTCCTGAACCGAGGCTGGCGGGTAAGGGGTGCCCGAAATGTGGATGGCGCGGGGATCTTGATAAGAGTCGTGGACAATCTCGGCGACCCCGGTCTGAGCGACAAAACCGGAAATACCTTGACCTAAGGTGACCCGCGACTCTTTGACCACCTTGGCCCAGACCCCCACGGCTACAACAGGTTGAAACGCAACTTCGTCCGGCTGGGGCAGATAGACGGCTACCGTCGTAGCCCGCAGAAGAGCGTGAGCCCGCACAGCGATCTTCTCCAGCACGACCGTCAAGTCGAGCGTGGCATTAATTTCCCGGCCGATCTCCACCAAGGCAGCAATCTCTTCGGCCCGCCGTTTCAATTCGGCTTCAGCTTCCCGGCGTTCAAGGACCTCGCGCTCAAGTTCAGCAGCTTTGCCTCGTTGGAGTTCGGCTTCACGCCGAGCAGCTTCGGTTTGATGAATCACCTGGAGCATCTTGAGCTTACGATCGGCCTGTTCGTTGAAGACCTCTTCTTTGATCGCATGATATTGTTTGTAGTGGCTCAGGGCTTGGGCCAGATCCCCCTGGGCTTGGTAGATCTCAGCCAGAAGTTGGTGGCACGCAAAAATTTGATCCTTGGTTTTGGCTGTCTCGGCCAAGGCTAAGGCCTGGTGTAATGTAGCCAGCGCCTCGGTTACCCGGTGCTGCTTAAAGTAAGTATGTCCCAAATTCTTCAAAAATATTGCTTTACTTGATTTGTCACCATCCTGCTCGCTGATCCGGATGGCCTGCTGAAAACACGAAATCGCCCGGTCATACTCTTGGGTTGCCAACAAAACCGAGCCCAGGCTATCCAGCGCGGCTGCTTCCATATGGGCCATGCCTAAAGTTTTGGTCAATGAGATAGCCTGCTCCAAATACGCCAGCGCCGCTTCATTATTTCCGAGATCAGAATAACAGGTACCTAGGTTTGAGAGGGCGGTGGCTTCCCATTGCGAACTCTCCAGATTTTGAGCCATCTGGTAAGCACCTTGAAACATTTGTAAGGCTTGCGAATAGTGCTGAGCCCGGGCATAAGCGATGCCGACATCGTGCGTGACCATCAGCGTGGTGATGGGATCATCACAGGTCCGGCATAACATAAGCGCTTGAAGACTGAGTTTAAGCGCTTCGGCGTGATCGGCCAAGAGGCTGTAGCAACCGCTCAAAGTGTTCAGCGCTTGGGCTTGAACCTGCCGGTCTGAAAGCTGCTCAGCCAAAACGAGTGCCTGACTGGCTTGTTCGAGAGCCAGGTCCGTTTGGCCAAAGGCCATACAATTAATATGTCCCATATTGCGAAGACTACACATCCGGCCTTTGAGATAAACTCCGCCCTGACCGGCCAAGTTGTAAGCCGTTTGGCTAAGGGAATAAGCCCGGTGCGGATCAAGATTGAGGAGGAGCCAAGCCAGATCGTTCATAGCATCGATCCGCCGGTGCCGACCGGCTTGGGGATCTTGTTCTAAAGTCGAAAGCTGATTTTCCAGGGCTTCCACGGTCTTGTCCATAGGCTGTGCTTAGCTCTCGCTGCTGATCTCCTCTATGATACCGACTTTCAAGGGGCATTACAACCGTAAGCAACCAGAATTTGCCCCTCGTCCCACTTCCAATTATGCTTGGACCGAGGAGATGGCTGAACAATGACAGCCCGGCTCAAAACCTTATGGCAGACTCGCGGGAGACAGCATAATGTCACAATCCACCTACGATATCGTCATTATCGGGGCCGGGCTGGCCGGCTTGGCGGCAGGCCAGCGGCTGCGCCAGGCCGGCGTAGCGCCGCTAGTTTTGGAGGCCCGAGAGCGCCTGGGCGGCCGTATCTGGACTGACCACACGCATGGCCCGGTGGAACTGGGCGCCGAGTTCATCCACGGCGAGAAGGCATCCATTTGGGAGTTGATCAAGAGCTGCCGGATCAAGACAGAATCGTGGCCTCAGAAAAAAGGTTTAAATACAAAGCGCCTGTACGCCTGGAGTGGCCAGCTTGTAACCGATCCACCGGATTTCAGTGGTCGGGTCGAACAGTTATATAAACTGGCTGAGACATACAACGGTCCGGAGCGAAGCGCGGCAGAGTTTATTGAGCAGCAGACCGATTGGGATGATCTGGCGGCCCGATTTGTCCGGCGCCGCCTGGAGAATGTCGAAGCCGCCAACGTCACTCACCTCAGTGTCCAGGCCCTGGCTTACGAGCGGACGGTCGCCACGGCCGGTTGGGAAAATTTCCGGGTGGCCGGTGGCTACGATAAACTGGTCACTTTTTTGGCCGAGGGGTTGGATATTCGCTTGCAGGCAGCCGTTCACCAGATCAAGTGGAACAGTGCCGGGGCCACGGTCATGCTGGCCGACGGCGAGTCCCTCCAGGCCCGGCACCTCATTGTGACCGTACCTTTAAGCCTGCTTCAGGCCGGTCTGCCGATGTTTCAGCCGGCCTTACCGGCCCGCAAACGAGACGCTATCCATCGGCTGGCCATGGGCAGCGTCACCAAGTTAGCCCTTTGGTTCGACGAGGTCTTTTGGGAGCCTTTTGCCTTTCTTAACACCAACGGCTTAGTCACCACCTGGTGGCCAGTCTACACCCGCAAAACTCCCGTCCTGATGGGCTACACCGGTGGCCCCACCAGTCTCCTTTTAGGAGCCCTAGGCGAGGCCCGGGCCATCCACCAAGGCCTGTCCGAGCTGGCCGGGTTTTACGGTGATATCGTCCGGCAGCGATATGTGGCCGGCCGCATGGTCGATTGGGCTCGCGAGCCATGGACTCGAGGCTCTTATTCCTACACCCCGGTCGGGGCCGGTGATGCGCGAGCTGACCTGGCCACACCGGTTGAATGGACTCTATTCTTTGCCGGCGAGGCGACTCATACTCAGGGTCATCTGGCCACCACCCACGGCGCGATCGAAACGGGTCGCCGGGCCGCGGCTGAGATCTTGGCCTTGTAGCACTCTGGGCCTACTTCCCCAAATTAAAGGCCCATTGATAAATTTGGCGATAGCTCTCTACCGTCAAGAGGCGGGGATTGCCAATCGTCTGGGGATCTTTATAGGCGATTTCTGCCAACAGAGGAATAGTTTCTTCTTTAAAGCCCAAGGCTTGCAGGCTGGGGATTTCCAGATCCTGGCTGAGCCGCATCACGGCCTCGACGGCTCGCTCGGCAGCTTGCCACATGCTCAGGCCCCGGATATCTTCGCCCAAGGCTTGAGCAATCCGGGCGAACTTGCGGGGCTCGGCCATCATATTATAGCGCATGACCGGCCCCAACAAACGACCGGTCAACGGCCCGTGCGGAGCATCTACCAGCCCACCCGCCGATTGGCTCATCGCGTGGGCTGCGCCGGCGCTGACCGTGCCATAGGCTAGCCCGGCCAGCATAGCAGCCATACTCATTTTGTAACGAGCTTCGGTATTGTGTCCCTGAGCATAAGCCACTCTCAGATAATCGCCGATGTACTCCATCGCCAGTAAAGCCGCGGAGTCGGACAGGGGTTGGGCGTAGGTCATCGTATAGTTTTCTACGGCGTGGGCCAAGGCGTCCATACCGGTGCCGGCTGTAATGGCCGGGGGCAGTTCCATCGTCAGTTCCGGATCAATCAGGGCCAACCAGGCGCCAATCAAGGGGCTACCGCCCACGTTGAACTTGATTTTGCGCTCCGGATCGGTAATCACGGCCCAGAGGGTAACCTCGCTGCCGGTGCCGGCCGTGGTTGGCAGACATATGGTCGGTGGAATTCGCTTCTTGATCGGATTGAGCGGCGCCCATTCATAATCCAAAATCGACCCCCCATGCTCAGTCACCACCCCAACGGCCTTAGCCGTATCCATCGAGCTGCCGCCACCCAAGGCGATTAAGCCGTCACAGCGCTCGTTTTTAAAAATGGCGGCGACCTGATCCACCAAAGCAATTGACGGATTAGGCTTAACCTCACTAAAAACAACATGGTCCAGATTGGCCGCGTCTAAGATAGCAATGAGCTGATCGAGGAGCCCGATCTGCAGGATGCCAGGATCGGTCACCAGGAGCGGACGCCTCATCCCTAAATCTTTGGCTTCATAGGCAACCGAGCGGCTCGCACCGAGGCCATGTTTCATAACCGTGGGGACTTCAAAACTCAGAATGTTCATCGCCAGACTCTCTCCTTCCTGTAAGGTCAAACCCTGATATTACTTTGTTAAGAATTTGAAACCGCCTCATAACGCTCTATAATTCAGGCAAATAAGTTACCTTATCTGCCACCAAGTTTCTTTCCAGGTTTTTTCCTATCAAAATTCCCAACCTAGTTCACATCTATCCGTAACGCACCCAGCGGTGTGACCCTTAGACTAATCTACCTATGGACGGACTTTCGTGCCCGGTTCTTTTATTTCCGGCGGGTAGGCCTAGTCGAGGAGCAAGTAGCCGCCATTTTGAGTGGGTGCGCCAACGGCTGGCAGGGCCATTGTACATACTGTTAGCCAATAATGAAAACAATACAGATCATCTTGCGAAAAGTAAGGTATGTTCTTGATCATCTAACCTCCTCCAAACCTACTTTATTTCCTCTTGGTCTGTCAATCGACCTGGCTGTCTTGGTGGGCGTAGGGCTGGTAGCCTGGCACTACGCCGGCTTTCTCCTCCGAGATGACCTCTATCTCTATGGTGATCATCTGGCGTGGTAACTCTGGTGACCCTCTTGGGGGCAGGGGCAGTTCTCGGGCGCGGCATTTCTCGTCGACGGGGAATTTGACACAGGGCAACAAGGTCCTATAATTTCGGCTTGTGATTTACCAAAATTCGGCTCTCAATTTTTCCCTAAACTTTTCTATTCAAGCTTCCACCGTGGCGGACGCCTACTCGTAGTGCGTCCCACGGCAATTTTTTATGTAAACTCGTTTCAAACCGTGGATGCACCCGTCGTCCACGGTTTTTTGATTCCTGCGGCCAAGCCGGGGCGACGAGATGATCCACGCCTTTATCTTGGTACGGAGGAATAACTTATGATTGCAATTCGAATGGATCGCGCCACATTCAGCCACCCTCAGGGTCTGCGGCTGACCAACCTCAACTGGGCCATCCAGCACCACGAAAAACTCGGCCTGGTCGGGCCGAATGGCGCCGGCAAAAGCACCCTGCTCCGCCTGCTGGCCGCTCAACTGCCGCCGGACGAGGGGCAGGTCATTGCTGCCAAAGGGATAACGGTGGAGTATCTGCCCCAGGAAATCGTATTTGAAACGGAGCGCACCGTCCTGAGCGAAGCGCTAACGGCGTCCAGCCAGTTGGCCCGGATCGAAGCTTTACTCGCTCAAGTCGAAGCTTCGCTCGGCGATCCGGCGGTCTATGGCGACGAGGCGGCTCTGAGCCGGGCGCTCGACCGGCAGGCCCGCCTGCTCCAAGATTACGCCGAAGCCGGCGGCCTGAGCTACGAAAATACTGTCAAAGCCACGCTACGTCAGCTTGGCTTCGACCCGGCCGAGTTCAACCTCTCCACGACCGCTTTGAGCGGCGGTCAAAAAAAGATGCTGGCTCTAACCAAACTGGTCATTACCCAACCGGCGGTGCTGCTGCTCGATGAGCCGGACAACCACCTTGATCTCCCGGGCAAACAGCGCCTGGAGCAGTTTATCAAAAACTACGCCGGCGCGGTGCTGATTGTCTCCCATGATCGCTACCTGCTGGACGAGGTCGCCGATGGCATCGTTGAGCTAGACGGCGGCCGGCTGACCTTCTATCCCAACGGCAACTACAGCGCTTACGTCGCCGCCAAAGAGTTGGCCCGCCTGCGCCAGACGCAGTTGTACACCGCCCAACAAAAAGAGATCGCCAGGCTGGAGGCAGCCATTGCTCGCTTTGAGTTGTGGGCCCGGCTGGTGGTCGATGAGCGCCACATCAAGCAGGCCCGTAACAAGCGCCGCCAGATCGAGCAGATGGATAAAGTCGATAAGCCCGTTGAAGCGCAGAATATAGGGCTTCAGTTCGATGGCTGGCGTGGCTCGGATAAAGTGCTGGAGATCATCGACCTGGTCAAAGCCTTTGGCGATGACCTGATTTTGGCCGGAGTCAACCTGACCCTCTGGCACGGGATGCGGGTCGGTCTGGTTGGGCCAAACGGAGCCGGAAAAAGCGTGCTGTTCCGGTGCATCGTGGGCCAGGAGCAGCCCACCGGGGGCCTGATCAAAATCGGGCCGAGCGTCAAGTTGGGGATCTACACCCAGGAGCACCAGAGCCTGGACTACGGCAAATCGCTGGTCGAGACCGTGCGCGACCTCAAGCCGATGTACGAGGACCAAGCCATCGCCTTTTTGGGACGCTTCTTGTTCCCCTACCAACGGGCTAAAACTCAAACCGTCGGCAGTTTGAGCGGCGGCGAGCGCAGCCGGCTGCAATTTGCGCTCCTGATGCTGCAAGAACCTAACTTTCTCCTGCTCGACGAGCCGACCAACAACCTTGACATCCAGTCCGCCGAGGTACTGGAAACCGCCCTCGACCAGTTCAACGGGACCGTTTTTGTCATTTCGCACGATCGCTACTTTTTGGATAAAGTTGTTGATCAGGTGGTCGAGTTGGCGCCGGAACGAGGGACGTTAGCCACTTACCTGGGAGGCTACACGGACTACTTGGCCGCAAAGCAGGAGGCCGGAGCGTGAAATAGGGGTGGAGCGTGAAAGCCCTTACCGGTTTTGAAAACCTGTAAGGGCTTAACTAGCTTTCATTTCTCGGGCCAGCATGACCGCGGCCATGCCCAGGCCCATCGACAACCAATAAAAAGCAGCGATGTGGATAAAAGTCAGGTTGAAATAGAAATGGTCGAAGACTCCGCCAAACATCGCCCCCAGAGTCGCGCCGCCGTAGGCCAGCAGCGGAGTCTCAAGCGGGTGAGCCGGGGGCAAAGATCGCAGGCTGGCGTAGACGATAACCAGATAGACTAGCCCGGTTGAAAAGTAGAGTCCTGCTCCGATCAACCCCATCTGCTGGGCCAGGAGGAGATAGACGCTTGACACCCCAACATAAACATCGATATCGGGCGTGCCAAAAAAGCCGACGCCGGTCAGGGGATAGCGGCTGATCAATTCGAAGGCATCTTTGTATTCTCCAAAGCGCATTTGGGTCGCCAGATCTTGCCCGCGTAGCCCTTCGAGCAGCCGCTCGAAGTAAACCTGGGTTTGCGGCAGCCAGATCACCAAGGCCGCGGCAGCGATCATCAGCCAGATCAGCCGGCGGTAGCGCAGCAGACTGACGATACCCAAACCCGCGACCACGCCTAACAACGCGCTGCGGGAAAAGGTCAGATAGAGGGTCAAAACCATTAGCGCCGCGATTGGCAGCAAATAGCGACGCTTCAGAACCGGCTGCTTCGCGAAAAGATGGACCAGGGTAATGATCGTGAGGAAGACCAACAGGCCACCCAGGGCATTGGGATCGATGGAGGTCGAGATGGCCCGCATGGGCTGCTCCGGGTCATCTTCGATATAGCGGAGAATGCCCTCGGTGGGGTACTGGAAAACGCGTAAAAGCGACAACACCTGTACGGACCAGGCTTCGGGCATAACATAAAAGACCACACCCAATAGAGCCGTGCCGCTCCCGGCCAAGATGATAATCCGAGAAATCTGGGTTAACTGAGTTATCGTCTTAACCTGGTTAACCACCAGAAAGAACAGACTGACCGCCAGCAGCACTTCCAGGAAATTACGGGCCACCGTTACATTTAGGCCCCCATAGCGCAGCCCAAAGATAAAGATAAACAGCGCCCAGCCTTGAAAGCTTAAGACCATCACCCCCAACGGCGACGTTACAAACGTGCGCTGCCTGCCCGTAATCAGGCGGCTTGCCCAGACCAGGAATAAGGCGGCCAGGGCTAGATCCAAAAACGTGGGCCGAAAGCCAATTGTGAACGGCAGCGCGCCATAGGGCAACAAACAGATCAGGCCCACCAAAGCCGCCAGGCCGACCTGCATACTGCGCAGCATCAGCCCGCCCAAGATTAGTCCACCCACCAACCCGATGGCCAAAATCGGGCCTAAGCCGCCAAACAGTGCGCCGGCCAACAGGCCTGTCACCAGGATTACAAACCAAACGCCTAGCAGAGCTAGGCGTGGGTCATCGGCGGTAATCCAATTTCGCAGCAAGTTGAGAGCCGGATTCTGCATCGGCTAGCCACCAGCCTCGGGTGGAAAGTTGGGCGGCATGCGCAAGCGACCGGTGTTGGTCCGGCGATTACGATCCCGATCGCGCTTCTTCTTCGGCACATCGATCACCACCCGCGTCCCGCTGGCGGACGTTGACTCCATCACAAACTCACCCCCGACTGCCTCGGCCCGTTCGCGGAGATTGATCATCCCCAAACTGCCGCGGGTGGCATATTCGCGCATAGTGGCCTCTACATCAAAACCAACGCCATCATCGGTGACCGTGGCAATTAATCGCTCCGCAGTCTCCTTGAGAGAAACGGTCACGCTCGTGGCCTGAGCATGTTTGATGGCGTTGTTAACCGTCTCCTGAATAATTGCAAACAGCATCGTCTCAACCTTCTCGTCAAGGCGGGAGACTTCACCGTTGGGTTGGTCGGTTTCGATGTTAAGATGCAGTTTTGTCGGCTGGGTGTCTTGAATATCTTTCTGGCGGCGCTCCAAAAACACTTTTAGAGCAGCGCTTATCCCTGAACTCTGCAACACAAGAGGCCTTAGCTCAAACAGCAGCGTGCGCATCTGGTGGCTGGCCCGCATGGCCAAGTCCTGCATCTCTTTCAAGGTACTGGGTAACAGGTCAACCCGGTTGTTCTGAATCGCCTTAGTGACAAAATCAAGATTCATTTGAATGGCGGCGATCAGTTGGGTCGGCCCATCGTGGAGATCGCGGGCCAGGCACTTGCGCGCCTCTTGTTCGGCTTCAATCAGGCGATTGTGCTGCTCTTCCAACGTTTCATACAGCCGCGCATTTTCAATCGCGATGGCGGCGTAGGACGCAATCGAGCTAAGCAAGTTGGCGTCATTTTCGGTAAACTCGCCCACCTTTTTATTGAGCACTTCTAGCACGCCGATGACCTGATCTTGCCTCAGCAGCGGGACGCATAAAATATTGCGGGTCACAAACTGAGTGGTCTCATCGACGGCCTTGAAATGGCGATTATCCTTGCCCGCATCTGAAACCAGGAGCGGCTTGCCAGACTCAGCCACCTGGCCAACAATGCCTTGACCTTTAGGGACTCGGAACGGCTTAACTTGGTCGGCCTTCTCGCCGAGCGCGATCTGAAAGACCAGATCGCCGGTGTCTGCATCGGTTAGCAACAGCGAACCGGCCTCAACGTCGAGCATCTCCTCAACTTGCTCCATCATCTTGGTTAAAACGCGATCAAGGTGTAGAGACGAAGAGAGGGTGCGGGCCACATTGTATAAAAAGGCCATCTCATCGGCCCGGCGCTGGGCCAAATCATTTAAGTGGGCCATATCAGCCGCCCGGCGCTGAGTCGAGTCATAGAGTCGGGCATTCCGCAAAGCAATAGAGACCTGGGTCCCAATGGCCGACAACAGTTGGATGTCATGGGGATTAAAAGCGTTGGGTTCGTAACTCCATTGGAGCAGCGCGCCCTGAGGCGACTCATCACCGATGAGGGGATTGACGATCGGGACCCCTAACCAGGAGCGAGGCCGATCGCTTTCGTGATCGAACTTGAGTTCGAACGCCAGATCTGCGTCCGACCGGTCATTTAGCATAATAGGGGCTTCGGTGCGCACCACAGATACCGTCAAGCCAGATTTTCCTCCGATTTTGATCGAAAGCGGTTTAAGTTGCCGCCCCCGATTAAAAACCAGAGCAAAGCGCAAGATCTCGACGGGTTGATCGTAGATCACCAGGGCAAAGTTTGAAGTATCGATGAGGCGACTGGCCTCTTGGTACAAAGTCAGGATGACGTCTTTGGGGTTTAAGCTAGAATTGAGCGCTACACCGGTATTGTAGAGGGCAGTGACTTCTTTCAGCTCTTCAAAAAGACGTTGGGTGAAATCCTGATCGATAAGGCTCTGTTTGGCCTCGCTAAACCGGTTAGAGAGAAATGGACTGGTCTGAGGCACTTTTTTCGGTTTGGCTCCGGAGTTGGTCATTAACAATCCTACGCGACGATGCAGGTGTAAGCGAAACAGATTAATCCAAGCTGTGAGCCGGCCCTGGACCACGGAACACGAGCCGGCAGCGAAAAAAACAGCTTCAATATTATAGCTTATTCTGAGTGGGAATGATAATTGAGGCAGGTTTGAAAATAACCTGCCTCAATTGTTTACGGAGAAGTTGGCATTGCAACGAGGTAGGGAGGGAGGGCTTAGGTGATAGTGACTAAGATAGCGTTAAGATCCACCTTATCGCCTTTTGCCACCCGAACCGCGTGGATTTTGCCGTCGCGGGGGGCTTTGAGCTCATTTTGCATTTTCATGGACTCTAAGACCACCACTGTGCTGCCCTTACTGACTTCTTGTCCCAGAGTTACCGGCACATCAATCACTACGCCCGGCATCGGCGCTTTCAGGACGTACTCCCCGGTCATTGCGCCCAGGCTGCTCTTAATACCGGCCAGCCGGTGGGTGCGTTCGTCTTCCACGACAATTTCGTAGATTTCACCGCGAAGTTCGACCGTGTAAAAGTCCTCGCCCGGATAGATGCGCACATCATAGCACTCGTTGCCGACAATGATTGAGTAAATGGTCTTATCGAGAGACTGCTGCAGGTCGGCATTGATTACTTCGCCGTCAAGGATGATTTCACCCATCCGGGAAATGTCGACCGTAAACTTCTGGTTATCGATCATGGCTACATATTTCATAGTGTTCACCTCTTGTCATAGGGCTGAGACTACAACCTCCGGTCGAGTGTTTCACGCCGGCCGTAGAGTCGCCAGGGGGTAGCGCCCGCTTCAGGCGTTAAGATCACGGCCTGGCGGGTGCGTTGATGGGCCAGCATTGACGCGGCTAAGGCCGCAATGCGCATCAGTTCCGGCGTCCGCACTTCTTTCAGCATAAACTCTTCTTCCAGATACTTGGTGTGGATGCGGCCGCTCTGAAAGTCGGGGTTGTTCATCATTTGAAAGAAGAAAGGTATAGCGGTCGTGACCCCGGAAATTTGAAACTCCTCCAGGGCGCGGCGAGTACGAATGATGGCTTCATCCCGCGTTTCATCCCAGACGATCAACTTGGCAATCAGCGAATCGTAAAAAGTCGTAATCTGAGAGCCGTAGTAGATCCCGGTGTCGACCCGAACACCCGGCCCGGTGGGCAAACTTAAACCGACAATTTGGCCCACCCCCGGCATAAAGTTGGTCCGAGGATCCTCGGCCACGATCCGGCATTCGATGGCGTGGCCTTTGAGCTGGATATCAATCTGGCGATAGCGCAGCTTTTCTCCAGACGCGATCCGCAGCATCTCTTTGACAATATCCACCCCGGTCACCATCTCGGTTACGGTGTGTTCAACTTGCAGGCGGGTGTTCATCTCCAGGAAGTAGAAGTCCTTGGTATCATTATCCATCACAAATTCTACGGTGCCCGCCGAAAAGTAGTTAACTGCCTGTGCTGCTTTGACGGCAGCCATACCCATCTTATGCCGCAAGACTTCATCCACCACCGGGGAGGGTGACTCTTCGATTAGCTTTTGGTGGCGGCGCTGCAACGAACAATCCCGCTCACCCAGGTAGATGACATTGCCGTGTTGATCTCCCAACAGTTGAATTTCGATGTGACGGGCATTGGTGATCAACTTTTCCAGGTAAACCCGATCATCGCCAAATGCCGCCTGCGCTTCACGGCGGGCGACGCGGATCGCTTCCGGTAAATCTGCCATCGCATGGACGTTGCGCATGCCTTTACCGCCACCCCCGGCCGCGGCCTTTACCAGCAGAGGGAAGCCCACGTGCTCAGCGGCAGTCAGTAACTCATCATCGCTCATCCGGCCCGCTTTGCCGATCCCGGGTACCAACGGCATGCCGGCCGCGGCTACCGTTGATCGGGCGGTTAATTTATCACCCATCAACTCAATGGCGTTAGGGTCCGGCCCGATCCAGGTAATGCCGGCTTTTATAAACTCTTGAGCCGCATCCGCTTTCTCGGCCAGAAAGCCGTAGCCGGGATGCACGGCGTCGGCTCCGGCTTGCCTGGCGACATCAATCAGCTTATCCACCCGCAAATAACTTTCCAAGGCCGGCGGCGAGCCAATGAGATAGGCTTCATCGGCCATGCGCACATGCGGCGCCATCCGGTCAGCCTCCGAATAGACCGCCACCGTCTTGATCCCCAGCTCGTCACAGGCGCGGATAATCCGCACTGCAATTTCGCCGCGATTAGCGATTAGGACTTTCTTGAACTTAATCATCATCGTCCCCTTCTACAGCGGAATGTTCCCATGTTTCTTGGGTGGATTTTCATCTCGTTTGTTCTGCAACATCTCCAAAGCGTTGATCAGGCGAATACGAGTCTGACTAGGTTCAATTACGTCGTCCAGGTAGCCCCAGCCGGCCGCAACATATGGGTTAGCGAACTTTTCCCGGTATTCTCGAACCAGTTCAGCCCGGAGCGCCTCCGGATTGGCTGCTTCGGCCAACTCACGGCGATTTAAGATATTTATGGCGCCCTCCGGCCCCATCACCGCGATTTCAGCACTCGGCCAGGCCAGGTTAATATCGGCCCGAATGTGTTTGCTACTCATCACGTCATACGCCCCGCCATAGGCTTTGCGAATAATGAGAGTAATTTTGGGGACCGTGGCCTCGGCATAGGCGTAGAGCAACTTGGCTCCATGCCGAATGATGCCGCCATGTTCTTGTCCCACGCCCGGTAAAAAGCCGGGAACATCGACCAGGGTAATGAGAGGAATGTTGAAGCAGTCGCAGAAGCGCACAAAACGGGCGGCCTTAGCCGAAGCGTTGATATCCAGCACCCCGGCCAGCACTTGCGGCTGGTTAGCCACAATGCCGACACTCCGGCCATTGAGCCGAGCATGGCCGACGATAATATTCTTGGCATAGTGTTCGTGCACCTCCAAAAAGATGCCGTTGTCCACCACGGCCTGGATAATCTCGTGCATATCGTAGGGTTTGTTAGGGTTGTCCGGCAAAATAGTATCAAGGCTACTTTCAATGCGGAGCGGATCATCGTCAAAGAGCCGGCGTGGAGGCTCTTCCATATTGTTGCCGGGGATGTAGCCCACCAGATCCCGTACCAGGTACATGGCGTGCTCTTCATTCTCGGCGGCGAACTGGGCCACCCCACTGATTTCGTTGTGGGTGGCAGCTCCGCCCAGTTGTTCGGTGGTCACATCTTCGTGCGTCACAGACTTGACCACATCCGGTCCGGTCACAAACATGTAGCTGGTATTCTTGACCATAAAGATGTAGTCGGTGATGGCCGGGGAGTAGACCGCCCCACCGGCACACGGTCCCAGAATAACCGAAATCTGCGGAATAACGCCACTGGCCAACACGTTGCGCAAGAAAATATCGGCGTAACCGGCCAGGCTCAACACCCCTTCCTGGATGCGCGCCCCACCTGAGTCATTCAGGCCGATGATCGGGGCCCCGTTTTTCATGGCCATATCCTGCAGCTTGATAATCTTGCTGGCGTGGCCTTGCCCGAGACTACCCCCATATACGGTAAAATCCTGGGAATAGACATACACCAGCCGCTGATCGATGGTCCCATAACCGGTGACAACACCATCGCCCAATATTTCAGACTCGCCCCGCTTCACAAACAGGTCGATCTCGCGAAACGAGCCTTCGTCCAGCAACAGCTCGATCCGGTCTCGGGCGGTCAGTTTGCCTTTAGCCAGTTGCGCTTTGATGCGCTCTTCGCCGCCGCCTTGCCTGGCTATGGCTTTTAGTTCACGAACATGTTTTACTCTTGGATCAAGATCTTCTACGGTTTCAGCCGCCATGAAGTCCTCCTTTTTAATTTCCTTTCCTTCAATAATTAGCGTTGACTGAAAATCAATTTGAGGTAATGCGCTCGCTCAAAGGCCGCTGGGTCGGGGCAATTTTGCTGGCTTAGTTTAGCCCGAAAGTCGGCCAGACTCTGGTAGCCTTTTTGCGCCATCCACTCTTCCATCTCTTGGCGCATGGTCAGTAGATAGGGGATGCCGTTTTTGAACAGGGTCGCCGCCACCTGAACCACCGTGGCCCCGGCCAGAATGGCTCGGACCGCGTCTTGGCCAGTATGCACGCCGGTGGTCAAAGCCAAATCCGCTTTAACATGGCCATAAAGCAGGGCCGTCCAGCGGAGCGGGACTTTCATCTCCTCCGGCTGGCTGTAGCTCATCTCGTTGAACAGCGACTCGGTCTCAACGTCAATGGTGGGTTGGAAAAAACGGTTAAACAAGACCAGGGCCGCCACCCCCCGTCGATCCAGTTCAGTAGCCACATTCATCACCGAGGTGTAGCCAGAACTTAACTTAACGGCGACCGGAATGTTGACCTCGGCCCTCACGGCTTCAACGATCTGGTACAGTTCTTGCTCAATTTCGGCACCACGTTTCTGAGAATCAGTGGCAATGCTGTAAACGTTCAGCTCCAGACCATTGACCCCAGTCTGCTCCAACTGCCGGGCATAGGCTACCCAACTACCGGGTGA
Organism: uncultured Chloroflexota bacterium; assembly: GCA_937864185.1. Taxonomy (GTDB): domain Bacteria; phylum Chloroflexota; class Anaerolineae; order 4572-78; family J111; genus JAGRBY01. The sequence continues at coordinate 54,645 of CALMIS010000275.1, read as the reverse complement.
CACGGCGTTGAGGCTGGCAATAAGTGGCATGTTGACCTTTTCCCGGGCATGTTCCACCCACTTCAGGTGCTCTTCAGCGCCTTTAAGCGTGGTTGAGGCAAAAGGCGGGGCGGTTGACTCGGCTACCTGGCCTTCAACTGCCAAGAAGTCGTTCAACTGCTGCTGATCGTATAAAATTTGCTCTTCAAAAAGTGAGCGAATAACCAAGGCCCCAGCGCCCATCTGTTCCGCTAACTCAATCCGGTCGGTCATACTGGAAATGGTGCTGGCAGCCACAACAAGCGGGGATTTTAGGGGGATACCCATATAGGTTGTGGAAAAATCAACCATGATTGGCTTGCTCCTCAACTTTGAATAAACAGCAAACGATGCTGCACGACTGCTTAAGCTCAATGAATTCTAAAAATTTGTGGGCGTCAGATAGGAATTGCCGGGCGAAATAGTAGCGGCAACCTACAAGAGCTGGAGAGACGGGGATTGACGTTGTCTGTTCGGCCACAAACGGTGTAGGAGAGACTCCTCCTCTGGGCTTTATTCTACCCAATCGTAGTTACAATCGGGTTACAGGTACCAAGGGGCCTGGCAGTGAACTAGCCCGTTTCTGGGCAATATGGTATGCTTCCTTGTCCTCACTTCTAAGTTGCGTTAGAAGTTTAAGTTACCTAACACTATTCTAACACTATTATGGGAGAGCAAAACCTGATGAACAGTTCGACCCGGCGGATTGAAACGGAGATCAAATTTTCGATTCCGAATGCCGAAGCCTTTGCCGCCCTACAAGCCCTCACCGAGCTGGGTGAATTTCAATTGCGTCCGCTCGGGACAAAAACCATCTCGGACCGCTATCTGGACGCTGATCAAAAATTACTCAAAGCAGGTTTTGCTTGCCGCATCCGGCAGACCGGTCCAACGCAGCTCTTGACCCTCAAAGCTCTTACCCTTCCAGACGGTAATTTTCACCGCCGCCAAGAAATTGAGCAAGAAGTGCCCGGGGACCAACCCTCCAGTTGGCCCGAAGGTGAGGCCAAAACTCTGGTCACCGGCGTCATCGGCGACTCGACGCTGGCGACGTTGTTTATCTTGGACCAAACCCGGCACAAGTTTCATGCCGTCCTCAACGACCAGCCGGTGATTGAAGTCAGTCTGGACGAGGTTTCGTACGGCGATCAAGATTTGATCGCCTACTACGAACTCGAGGCCGAACTGTTGCCTGATGCCGACGAACCAGTCTTGAACAAATTCGCCCAGACCCTGCTCGAGCGGTGGGCGCTGCCCCCGGAACTTCAGAGTAAATTCGAGCGCGGTCTGGTTTATCACAGCCCATCTACGTTCTTTCAACTCACCGCTCAAGAACGGGCCGCCCTAGAACAACTGGCCAGCGAACCGACCAAGATTCTGGCGCGCCGAGCTATGATCATTCTAATGAGCGAGTCTGGAGCCGCCTCAACGCAAATTGCCCAAGAAGTTGAAGTCAAAGAAAAAGTGGTGAAGCATTGGCAGACGCAGTTTCGGAAGAAGCGACTGACCATCTTCCCTAAGGAAGACTCCGCCGGGGAAAGTGATGCGCCCCCACCGATGAGCATTCAGCCCAACGTTGAAATTGAGGCTACCATACCGGCCCAGCCCGAGACCAAGCCCAAGCAACACGCTGCCAAAAAGAAACGTTCTCCCCACCGCCCGGCGATTCGCTACCCAGTTCGTAAAAAAGTCGGTCTCAAGCCGACCGACTCGCTGGCCGAAGCCGGTCGTAAGGTTCTTGGTTTTCATTTTGCCCGGATGCTCAAGCACGAGCCAGGCACCCGCCGGGGCAAAGATATCGAGGCGCTGCACGATATGCGGGTCTCTACCCGCCGGCTGCGAGCCGCCTTCCGGGTCTTTGAAGCGGGCTTCTCCAAAAAAGCGATTGCACCCCTGTTGGATGGCCTGAGGGCTACCGGCCAAGCTTTGGGACCGGTTCGCGACTATGATGTCTTTATGGAGAAGTTGGAGCACTACCAGGAGACCCTGCCCGAGGTTGAGCAAGCTAACCTTCAACCACTTTTTGACGCTTGGACAGCCAAACGCCGGAGCGCCCGAGAGCAGATGCTGGCCTATCTTGACAGTAAGAAGTATTTCAAGTTTAAGCAAAATTTTCTGGAATTTGTCAAAACTGAGGGACTGGGCGCCAAACGGATACCGGCCGGCAAAGAACCTGTGCCCTACCAGTTATGCCACGTTGCCCCCAGCCTCATTTACGACTCTTATGCTCACGTTCGAGCCTACGAACCCGGCCTGGATAGCGCCCCCATCGAGACCCTGCACCAACTACGCATTGCCTTTAAGCGCTTCCGCTACACGATAGAGTATCTGCAAGAAGTTTTGGGCCAAGAAGCCAAAGCCGTGATCGAAGAGACGAAAGCGATGCAAGATCATCTAGGCAGTCTGCAAGATGCCGATGTAGCCACCGGTATCTTACAGAAATTTTTGGGGGAATGGGAGCAGCACCAGCCCAACCTGCCTCTGGCTGAGCGGCGCAGCCCGGCTCAGATTGTAGCTTACCTTAATCATCAATTGAACCAACGACATCAGCTTTTAACTACCTTTCCCGCTGCCTGGGATCACTTCAACCGGCCGGAATTTAAGCAGCAGTTGGCTCAAGCTATTGCCGTTCTCTAGCCAGCTACTATGGAACCTGGGACATAGGTTGAGCCTGTCAAAACCAATGGCCTTCAGCAGACTTAGACCTGAAAAATAAAAAAGGGCCAGCCCTCTGGGGGCCGGCCCTTTGTCTTGCTGTTCAACTTACTCTTGCGAGGCCATTTGCGACAGCAGATCACTGAGCGCCTGCTTTTCTCGCTTGCCTTTGCCTGAACTATCGGCCTGATCGGATCTGTCAGTTTTACCTTTACCTTGCAGCGAGGAGAAGGCCACGGCCATAGCCGTAGGCATCGATTCTTCCTCATCGGTTTCCCTCTCTTCCACAACCAGCTCTGGTTCAGGTTCCGTGACAGGGACCCGCTCAGCTCTAGCCGGCTTGGCCGGCGGCTCGAGCAGGGCTTTAATAGACAGATCAATCTGGCGCTTTTTCTTGTTAACTTTTAGGACTTTGACCTTAACCCGCTCGCCGACAGTCAGTCCATCCTCAGGCTTCTCGATATAATCGTGCGAAATCTGAGAAATATGCACCAAGCCGTCACGCTCGCTGTCGATATCAACAAAGGCCCCGTAGGACTCGAGCCGGGTTACCACGCCCTCGAGTTCGTCATTTTCATTAATCTCTCTGATCCGGCGCTTAATCGGTTTGACCATCGTCAAACTGATCCGGCCGCGCATCGAGTCAACTTTTTTAACCCAGACTTCGATCTCTTGTCCGACCGAGACCACATCGGTGACTTTGTCCACTTTCTTGCGCGAAAGCTCAGAGATGTGAACCAGACCATCCTGCGGCAAGCCCACATCGACAAAGGCCCCAAAATCGGTGGTGTTTTTCACCTTCCCGACCAAATATTGGCCCGGATTGAGATCCAGAATTGAAACAGGTTCGTCTTCACTTGTCCCTTTGTCGACGGCGGGATTAGGTGCTTCAGCAGAAGGTTCACTTTGGGCAGACACAGCAGCTTCTGCGGGAGTTGAAGCCTCAGCCGGTGATAAAGCTTCAACTTCGGCGGCTTCATAGGACGCCGCTTCAGACTCAACCGAGGTCATCGGCTCAGCCGGGATGGCCAACTGCGTTTCGTCAGGAGCCTCCCCATCAACAACTTGATCAACGGTGGCAGTTTCTTGATCGCTCATACCTTCTCCTCAGACTAAATACCGCCTCACAGATGGTCTTTTAACAACTTGAGGGGTGAATTCGTACCTTTTTTAACAAGCGCCGATTATATCATTGGTGGAAAACCCTGGCAAATGTATCCGAACCGCCCTCAAGATCGACCTGCTTTTCAAAAGCCGGACCGCTGGCTATAATGCCGCCGGGTAATAATTCTTGTTTCTAAGGAGACCGACAGAACCGGGGGTTCGAGACCGAGAATGAAAATGAGTTTTTGGGGGTACTACCCCCCAAGCCCCCCGGCCTGCGGCGCTATTTTCACAGGAGTGAACCATGATCACGATCATCGGCCTGGGCCCCGGCGATGCCCAACATTGGACGCGAGCTGCGGCTCAAGCCCTCCAGCAGGCAAAAATGGTCTATCTCCGGACCGCCCACCATGCCAGCGTAGCCAACATTCCGGCGCCTACCACTTCGTTTGATAATCTGGCGAGCCAAACCCCTGCGGCGATCGCCACCGAAGTGCTGCGCCTGGCGCTCGAAGAACCCGACCTGGTTTATGCGGTGCCGGGTCACCCCGTCAGCGATGAGGCCAGCGTGCCGATCATTTTAGCTCAAGCCCGCGCCCAGGCCATGCCCGCCAAAGTAATTCCGGGCCTCAGCTATACCGAGGCTGCCCTGGTGGCGCTGAATCTCAATCCGGCGGCTTCACTCCAGCTTGTCCAAGCTACGAGCCTGGCCACGCGTTACCACGCGCCGCTGGAACCGGATCGACCAGCCCTGGTGCTCCATCTTGACCGCACCGAGCTCGCCCTGCGGATCAAACGCCCGCTCCTCAACGCTTATCCCCACGACTTCGAGGTCACCCTGCTGCACGCCTTGGGTACGGCGGCGGAGCGAACGGTTGTCTGCCGCCTTGACCAACTCGAGACCCAGGCGTTTGAACCGTTTACGCTCCTTTACCTGCCGCCAGACCCCGCTTACAGCGGTTTCACCACTTTTCAGGAAACCATCGCCCACCTGCGTTCGCCGGAAGGCTGCCCCTGGGATCGCGAGCAAAGCCACCAGAGTCTGCGGCCTTATCTCCTGGAAGAGACTTATGAGGTGCTGGAAGCCCTTGATGGCGGCGACCCGGCGGCCCTGGCCGACGAGATGGGCGATTTGCTGCTCCAAATTGTGCTGCACGCCCAGGTTGCCACCGACCAGGCCGAGTTCAAAATGGGCACTGTTCTAGACCACATCAACCGCAAGATGCTGCGCCGTCACCCGCACGTCTTTGGCAATGTCATCGCCAATCACGCCGATGAAGTCACCGCTAACTGGGAGGTGATTAAGCAAGCGGAAAAAGCGGCCAAAGGCCAGATCGAAGCGGATCGCTCGGCGCTCGATGGCGTGCCGACGGCTCTGCCGGCTCTGGCCGAAGCCCTGGCCATCTCTAAGAAAGCGGCCCGGGTGGGTTTTGAGTGGGACAACGTTGAGGGTGTTATGGACAAAATTATTGAGGAAGCTCAAGAAATCACGCAGGCGACCACTCTACCCGACCTGGAGTCGGAGGTTGGGGATCTGCTGTTTAGCGTCGTCAACCTGGCCCGCTGGCGCAAAATCGATCCGGAAAGCGCCCTGCGGGCCACTAACGCTCGCTTCAAGCGGCGCTTCCGCCAGATGGAGCAGTCCGCTAAAGCGCGGGGCCAAAACCTGGCCAAGCTGTCCATTCAACAATTGGATGCCCTCTGGGCCGAGGCCAAAGCTAGCTCAGGTTCATCACCATCTGGCCACTGACGCCATCTTCAGTCCTAAACTGCATGGAGTGCAATCTAAAATACAATCCCTGCTGCGCCAGCAGCCGCTCGTGGGGGCCTTGCTCCACAATTTGACCTCGCTCGAGCACAATAATCCAATCGGCTTTAGTGATGGTGCTCAGCCGGTGAGCAATCACAAAAGTAGTACGCGAGCGCATCAAGCGTTCCAGGGCTTCTTGCACTAAACTTTCCGATTCACTGTCGAGTGAAGAGGTAGCCTCATCCAAGATAAGAATACGGGGATCTTTGAGAATCGCCCGGGCAATGGCAACGCGCTGGCGCTGGCCCCCGCTCAACTTGATGCCCCGTTCACCCACTTTGGTCTGGTAACCGGCCGGCAGCTCGACAATAAAGTCGTGGGCATTGGCCGCCCGGGCAGCAGCCTCAATTTCGGCCTGACTAGCCTCGAGCTTACCGTAACGGATATTCTCATAGATTGTATCGGAGAAGAGAATCGACTCCTGCGGCACGATCCCGATTTGCCGGCGCAGGCTCAGATTAGTCACCTGGCTCAGTTCGTGATCATCGATCAGAATCCGCCCGGCCGTAACATCATAGAAACGAGGAATCAGGTTGACCAAAGTGGTCTTCCCGGCCCCGCTTGGGCCAACGAGGGCAATGACCTGTCCCGGCCGGACATCGAGCGAAACATCGCGCAGAACCGGGATGGCCGCGCCGTAGTCAAAGCTGACATGCTCAAAGGTGACCCGGCCCACAATTTCGGGCAGAGGGTAAGCCCCGGGCGCGTCGGTGATGTCAGGCGGAGTATCCAGCAGTTCAAAGAGCCGCTCCGTGGCTCCTAAAGCGCTTTGAAACTGGGTATAAAGGCCGGAAAAAGCGGCAATTGGCCCGGCGACCAACAAGGTGTAGATCAAGAAAGCCACCAGCCCGCCGGGCGAGAGCCGGCCCGCGATCACTTCGTAACCCCCAAACCAGATGGTGACGGTAATCGACATGAAAGCCAGAAAGCCGATGATTGGCGCCAGGATGGCCGCAATCCGGGCTCGCTGCATAGCCGCCTGGAAAGTTACCTCAATTTTGGAGCCAAAGCGCGACACCTCATAGGCTTCTCGGGCAAACGACTTGACGATCCGGATGCCACCGACGCTCTCCTCGACCACGGCCGAGGCCTCGGCCAGGGCATCCTGAACCTCGGTGGCGGCTCGTCGAATCTTTCGGCCCAAAAAGACCATCGTCAACGTAATAATCGGAATGCCCAGCAAGATGATGCTGGTCAGCCGCCAGTTGAGCCAAAACAAGAAAAAGACACCCCCAATCAGGGTTAAACTTTGCTGGAGCAAGGTGACCAGATTATCGGTAATGGCAGCCTGGAGAGCGGTCACATCGTTGGTGACGCGGGAGACGATCTCGCCGGTGCGGCGGTCGGCGAAGAAGCGGAGAGAAAGCGACATCAAATGCTCATAGAGCTGCCGGCGCAGATCAGCCACCACCCGTTCACCGGCGAAGGCCATGTGGTAACGGTTGATGAAGCTGAAACCGGCTTGAGCGGCAAAGATGACCAGCAATAAGAGAGCAAAACGATTAAGTTGAGCCAGACTTTGATCGATAAGAACGACATCGACCACGGTCTGAACCACCAGCGGCATCAACAACCCGAGCAAAGTCCCCATTGAGAGGGCGATGAAGGCTAACCCCATTCGCGCCCAATAGGGCCGGGCATAACGGAGCAAACGGAGATAGTCGGTCAGGCGCTGACGCGTGATCGGCACCCGATCCTGCGGGCTATCGGCTAGAGGGCGACGGGGTCGGAACATAGTTGCGAGCTTTGACTGAGAACAAACACGGGCAGTGTAGCACGACATCGAGCGAGAATCAAGCTGAGTTGACCCTCGCCTTAGTCAACAGATTTTGCGAATATTTACGGTATTTTTACTGACAGCGAGTCTCAGATATGGTATAGTTACAATCAATTAAGAACCTATTGCGTCTTGTCCTCCCAAGCGGCTGCACCCACAGCCGTGCAAAAAGCCTCTAAAGTTTATCGGCCTGACTGACGCTGGAAAAAATCTTCCCCAAGATTTTTGTTTATTTTCGACGCAATAGGAGACTAGAGAAAGTGCGTTCACTTCCTCCCAGGTGAGCGCACTTTTTCATTTTTGCCGCCTCTGCCCACTCATGATGTTGTTTACGTCCTTAAACTCCCTAAAGATAATGATTTGTCAAGCATTGGTCGGCAGAGTATAATTATCATTCTGAATTTTCCCCAAAAAATTATGATTGAGGTATTCTCCACCCTTGATGCAGCGTAAAACTCAAACCAACCAGTTTTGGCAGCAACAGTTTAAACTGAGTAGCAAAGACATCGAGGCCATTTATCAGCAGATTTTTGAGCAAAATAGTCCAGTCCATATCGATAATATTGCCCTCAATCTGGTAACCCGGTTGGTAAACGAAGAGGAAGTCCAGACCCGCCGGGAACTACAGGACGGCAGGCTGTACCAGCCCAGTGCCAGTTGTCCAGTCGGCGATAAACTAATTTTTCCGGCTTTAGATTTTGCCACCGGGAAAGTAATTTCTACACGGACAGGCCAGCACCCAGATTATGGCAGTTTTACCGTTGTTACGGTCGATTTTGGCGGGGACAGATTGCGCGATTTTGTAGCTGATTTTCAGGCTGAGCATCGACTCAACAGCGGCACTGATCAACTTTTGTCCGCTGGTGAAGGGGTCCATACTCCGGAAGAGCTGTATGCCCTGTATGGATCGTCTATCCGCTCTAAGATTCAAACGGCCCTCGATGAAAGTCCTGACTTTGCAAAGTTTCATGACCAGTACCTGCTGGTCGATTTATTGCCGGAGTTCAATGAAGGTCTGTACAATATTGCCGATGCCGCGATCGACATCAATCAGGGCCCGTTAAGCGTCAATGCCTTAATCGAGCAAATGGGCACCCCTCAGCACAAGATCAACGATGTCCTGCGTTTTTCAGTCAACTACCGCCTGGACAGCGACGAGCGTTTCGAGGATGTCGGTCCCAGCGGTGAGGTTTCATGGTATTTGGAGCGGATGGCTCCCCCGGAAGCCTATTATCCCCCCCGCCGGCTGCAAAACCGTAACCCGGAATATGACCCAAGTATCTTTAATGATGATCTTCTTGACCTGCTGTCGGAAATTGATGATGAATTAACCCATCCCGATGATGTTGAAGTATCGGAAGAGGGACCCAAACGGGCAACCATCGTGCTCAACTATCCGCATTGGCGGGTCGGCACGTTACCCTTGACCCCTAAATCCTTGCCTTTCTTTCCCAAAAGCAACTATAATCCGGTTCGATTCGAGTTTGTAGACGGGCGCACCGGTGAAAAGTTTCCCGGCTGGACCGTTTACGCCCACAAGTACGTTTTTGGCTTAGATCGCTGGTACAGCAAAAATAAGTTACCGGTGGGCGCCTTTATTACCGTGCGGCCAGGCAAAGAGCCGCTGCAGGTCATCGTCGAATTCGATCCATCACGCTCTCGCGATTGGGTCCGGCTGGTGTCCGTCAGTGGGAACAAGCTGACCTTCACCATGAACCCCTCGCCGGTTGGCTGTACCTACGATGAACTGATGATCATCGGCGATCACACGCCTGATAATACGGACAAGGCCTGGCTTGGTGCTGAGGAGCGGGACCTGTCCGTCTACGATATCCTATGCAATGTTTTTCCGGAGTTGTCCAAATTGAATCCCCAGAGCACAGTTCACGCCAAAACATTGTATAGTGCGGTCAACCTTTTACGGCGCACTCCACCCGGCATCGTCTTCCAGGAGTTGGTGAAGCATCCAGCATTTATCCATATTGACCACGGCTACTGGACTTACGATCCGAGTTTGCGGGATTAGGAGAGGATCCGTTATGGCCAAATACGTCAAACCGACCGTCGAGACTAAATTTCACATCGATTTTTCCTGGTGGCAACAGAAAGGCCAAAACCTACGGGCTTTTCTTCGAGGTCATGCCTGCGAGGCCTGCCAGGAGTTGGTCGATGAGGTTGAAGGACGAACATTTGATTGGGTTAGTCCCGATACCGGCGAGGTCTTTCAGATTGATTGGCTGTGGCACCTCATTCGTGAGCAGTGCAAAGATGACCCCGAGTTTCTGAGCAGTCGGATACCGCTGACCAGCGCTATCTTTCGAGCCTTTATGGTGACGGATAATGCCCCCCTATCCCCGCTTGAAATCCGACAGATGATTGGCACTACCAAGTCGGCCGAAATGATCCTGAAAACGATCGGCAGCCGGATCACTTACAAAGGCATTAAACCGGTTGAAATTTCGGGGTAGTGAGTGACCGGAATTACTCATGTTCAAACGTCTAGTTGTATTGTTGATCATCGCCGGCACTCTGTTTGCCGGTGTTCCGCCGGCGCTGGCTGATGACCCGCCGGCTGCGCCTCAAGCAACCGAAGACTACATCTACACCGTCCAGGCCGGCGATAGCCTGATCCTCATTGCTTTAAAGTACAATCTTAGGCTGGCCGATATCATTGTGGCCAATGACCTGGTTAATCCCAGCCTGATTTTTCCCGGCCAAAAGCTGATCCTGCCCGGTTTAAGCGCGCCACCGGCCCCAAGCAACGAACAACCGGCCCTCCGAACCAATAGCCACATTGTGCAACCGGGTGAGACTATTTCCCTAATCGCCGCGGGTTATGGGCTAACCGTAGAGGATTTGGTTCGAGTTAACAATTTGACGGATGTCAATGTCCTGGAAGTTGGCCAGGCGCTGCGGCTGCCCCTGGCCGGACCCGCCGTGCCCCAAGCCCCTTTTAGCCCGCCGTTTGCCAACGTGCAGATCTCTGAGCCGGCGATTGTCCAGGGCCGGACCCTCATAGTTAGAGTCACCTTGACCGAACCGGCGGCTTTAGGGGGTCTGTTTGAGGACCAGCCTGTCTACTTTTTTAACAGCGGCGGCAACCAGTTTTGGGGGTTGGTGCCCATCCACGCCTTGGCCGAGCCGAAGATTTACTCGCTTACCCTCAACGCTACCTTGCAAGATGGACGAACCGTCTCTCGAACCGAGAGTATCAACGTGGTCGGTGGCCCATACGACTCGGAAACCATTAATCTCACTGGCAGCCGGGCCGATCTGTTACAAGCGGAGTTGGTCGCCCAAGAGCAGGAATTAATGGTAGCCCTCTGGTCGCGGATTACGCCGCAGCCGTTGTGGCAGGGTCCGTTTCGCTATCCCGTAGCCGGCACTTCACCCCGGGTCACCAGCGCCTTTGGTACCCGCCGGACCTATAACGACAGCCCTGAGCTGAGCTTCCACGGCGGAGCAGACTTTGGCGGCGGGGTAGGCACGCCGATTTACGCTCCGGCTCCCGGCAAAGTGGTTCTGGCCCAACCGCTGACGGTGCGTGGCCAGGCGGTTCTGATTGACCACGGCCTGGGACTTTTTTCCGGCTATTGGCATCAAAGCGAAATCATGGTCGTCGAAGGCCAAGAGGTTCAGGCCGGCGAGATTATTGGCCTGATCGGCAACACCGGGCTATCGACCGGGCCACATCTGCACTGGGAGCTACGCCTGAACGGTATTGCGGTCAGTCCGCTCCAGTGGGTGAAAGAAACTATCCCTTAACACCAAGACTCAACAACGATGAGCAAAAAAAACAAGAAGAAGACCTACCTGATCGATATGGACGGCGTGCTGGTGCACGGCCAGAAAGCAATCCCCGGGGCCATCGATTTCATTCAGCGCCTGCTCGATGGCAAGCACCGCTTCTTAGTGCTGACCAACAACTCGCGCTATACGACCATCGACTTGCAACACCGGCTGGAATCATCCGGCTTTAAGGTCAAAGCGGACAATATCTACAGCAGTGCCAAGGCCGCGGCGGCATTTGTTCACTCTCAGAAACCGGAGGGAACCGCTTACGTCATTGGCGATACGGGCCTGTATCAAGCTTTGTCCGAGATCAACTACTCGTTTACCGACTATAACCCGGATTATGTCATTCTGGGTGAGACCGAGTCTTATCCCTACGATAAGATCATTCGGGCTATCCGGCTCATTTCAGCGGGGGTGCCCTTCATTGCCACTAACCCCGACCCTTCAGGCCCAAGCGAGGACGGCCTTGTCCCGGCCTGCGGCGCGGTTGCGGCCTTAATCGAAAGTGCCACCGGTTTCAGCCCGTACTTTGTCGGCAAACCCAATCCGCTAATGATGCGGACCGCCCTGCGTTACCTGGATGAACACTCGGAAAATGCCGTGATGATCGGCGATCGGATGGATACCGACGTCAAAATTGGCCTGGAAAGTGGGCTGGAAACGATCCTGGTTTTGACCGGCGTCACCAGCCGAGCGATGATCAATACCTTCCCCTATCGGCCCAATTATGTCTACGACTCCGTGGCCGATATTCAACCCTAACCGCCATGAAGCGCGTCGTCAGCATCAGCCTGGGCAGTGCCAAGCGAGACAAGCGCGTTGAGATCACCTTGGGCGATCAGCCTATCTGCATTGAGCGCCTTGGCTGCGACGGCGATGAACAGAAAGCCCGGCGCCTGTTCACCGAGCTCGATGGCCAGGTTGATGCCTTTGGCGTCGGCGGTGTGGAGCTCTATATCCGAGTGCTGGAGAAAAACTACCCGCTTCGCTCCGGCATAAATCTGGTCAAAGGGGTCACCCGCACCCCTTACACCGATGGTCGCGGCCTGAAATACACCCTGGAACGCACCATCTTCCAAGAAATCGAGAGCCAAATCAACCATCCGTTCACGCCTCGCCGGGCAATGATGCCGCTGGCCGCCGATCGGTACGGCATGGCCGAGTCGCTGCATCGGGCCGGGTTCGATTTAGTTTTTTGTGACCTGATGTTCAGTTTGGGGCTGCCGATCCCGATCAAAGGTTTGACTCGTCTCCGCCGTTTAGCCTCGCTGCTGCTGCCCGTGATCGGCCAGATGCCGATCAGTATGCTCTACCCCACCGGCCAGAATCAGACTCTCAATACCCCCAAATACGAAACGTGGTTTAACTACGGTCCCGTGATCGCGGGCGATTTTCAGTATATCCAGCGCTACATGCCCCTCGATTTAGCCGGCAAAGTCATTATTACCAATACCACCACCGCCCAGGATGTGGACCAGTTGCGCCAGCGAGGGGTATCTTACCTTATCACCAGCACGCCCCGGCTCGATGGTCGCTCATTTGGCACCAACGTCATGGAAGCCGCACTCATCGCTTACGCCGGCCAAAATCGAACCCTCACCGATGATGAGTTAAGAACCCTGATCAAAGAGCTCAATTTGAAGCCTCAAGTCCAACCGTTGAACCCCATTTAAGCTCATCTAAACGAGCAGCCGTCTTTTCCAGTCCTCCAACCTTGTCAACTACCGCCAAAGCTTCGCTTCGGCACTCCTCTTTTCTTCCAACCATCTCTCCATTCCGCCAATCCTCCATCCTTTCTCCACTACCGCCAAAGCTTCGCTTTAGCACTCCTCTTTTCTTCCAACCATCCCTCCAATCCTCCATCCTTCCACTCTTCCAACCTTCCAACCTTCCCTTCCCTCTACCCCGGCGTTTCAAACCTAAACCGCGCCGGGGGAGCGGTGAGGCCTAAATCTTGGTATTCCGGTTCGATTTTGACGATAGCGACCGTCCAAAAATACTCTCCCCGGTAACCGCGCACGCCGGCCGAATTGCTAATATCCATGCGCAGCCGGTAGCGATTATTGCCCAAGTCCTGGATCAGATTACTGCGGTTGTCATTGACCGCATCGTGGGCGCCCACCATCTGTTCACCGCTGCGCCAGATCCGCACTTCAAAGCCCAGTTCCGGCGGCAAAGCGTCGCCCGTCCAAATCCACTCAAATTCGGTGAAGCCATAAGACGGATCATTGACATCCGCCGGAGCGACCACAGACAGCGTCCCTACCGGAACATCGGCTCGACCGCTTACCGTCAGCGTTTCATCCGTAGGCTGGACGGTAACGGTCAAGGCCAACGTCGGCGTTATCGTTGGGATCTGAACCGGAGTCGGGCTCGTTATGACGGGCGTAGTGACAGGGGTGGGCAGCGTCTCAGGCGTATGGGTCGGGACCGGGCTGGGCGGGACGGTGGCGGTGAGCGGCACCGGCGTAAAAGTTGGGCTAGGCGCCGGTAGAGTCGAAGTAGCTGTCAAAGTGGGCGCCGACTGCGTGACCGTGGGGGTGGCAGAGGCAGGGGTGACCAGAGTCTGAGTGGCGGGGGGTTCAGTGGGAACCGGGGTCACCTCCGCCACCAAAAGCGCCGGATCGGACGTTGGGGACGGCAACTGAGCGATTTGACTGGGCGCCGGGTTGACAATCAGTCGGTCAACGAGCAAATGCGCCAACTCTTCATCGAGCGTTTCGAGATAGAAGCCAATCGCCCCGCTGGGGTAAGCGGCGTCCCTAAACTGGGCCAGGGGTTGGCCATCAAGATTTAGCGTAAAGGTCTCTCCCTGTGCCGTCACCATCAGTTGGTAGGTTTGAAAAAGTCCTGGAGTGCCGGGAATTTGGCCTTGGTCCAGGGTCTCGAGTTTGCCGGCTGCACGCTTTAAGGCCGCCCAACGCTGAGTGCGCGGCGAAATAGCGAAGGCGTAATAATCGTTACCCATCCGCCGGAAGACTAATCCGTACCGAAAATCACCCGCGGCGGTGTTGACGTAATTAACGACCATCCTAGCCGTAGCCGAAAAATCGGTAAAGGCCTGATCCGGTGAGACGGCCATCATGCGCTGCGCCTCAGTCAGCCGCAAGTAATAGAAGCCAGGCTCCTGATAACCGTACCGGCCCGACTCAGCCTGATCCACTGGCCAGCCGCTGGCCGGATCATCAAAGCTGTCTTGATAGAGGGCGTCTTCAACCGCTTCAGCCGCCGGGGCTGTCTCTTCCGGACCTACTGGGGCGCTCTGCAGCGGTGACTGCCGCCAAAAAACATAGGCCAACGCTCCCAGGACGATAAGCACCCCTAAAATGACAAACCACCGCACCGGTCCGGAAGCCGTTTCTGGATCTCGCGAGACATCCGACTGAGACATACGCATTCCTCCCCATCTTAACTCATCGACGACCCCACGGAGACGAGGTCCGGTTTAGTAATGCTACCAAATTCAATCGTTTGAGCAAATTCAATTTTATAAAACGGTTTCCCGCCCGGGTTGATTGCCACGAGACCAGACCTATGCTAGAATGTCGCCCAATTCCGAGAAGGGAGTCACTTCATTGCCAGGTTGGTTAAAATCAACACTCTATTTCTTTTTAGTCGTTGGCTTGCTGGCCCTGGTCTGGGAGGGCTACAAGTTGTTGGCCGCACCTGGTGGCCAATACTTGATCGGCACCGTACCCGTCGAAGCCAGCGAGACGCGCCCGGCGGGGGCGTTGTGTGCCAGCCTGAGCTTATGCCAGGTTAAACTGCCCATTCGCGCCGATGATCGCTCGATGCCGCCGCTGCGTGAGATTATCGGCACCATCTTTGAGCCGCCCCGGCGCGGCGGGGAAGAAGTACTGGGGACCATCCTGCTGCGGGCTTCGCTCTTTACCCTGCGAGAAGCCTTTGCCGGCTTTGTCATCGGCGGCATGTTAGGCTTCCTGTTAGGTATCGCCTTTGCTCACTCCAGTCTGCTGGAACGCGGCTTGCTTCCCTACGTCGTCGCCTCGCAGACGGTGCCGCTGCTGGCCATTGCCCCGATGATCGTCATCTGGTTGGGCGGCAACTGGTTGTCGGTAGCGGTCATTGCCGCATACCTGACCTTTTTTCCGGTCACAATCAATACCCTGCGCGGCCTACGCTCGCCGCAACCGACCGCCTTGGAGCTGATGCGATCCTACGCGGCCACGCCCTGGGATGTGCTCTGGAAGCTGCGCGTCCCGGCCGCCCTGCCTTACATTTTCACGGCCCTCAAAATTTCGGCTACCGCCAGCGTGGTCGGCGCCATCATCGGCGAGCTGCCTTCCGGCATCGCCGATGGTCTGGGCCGGGCCATCCTCAACTTTAACCAGTACTATGCCACCGGGCCGCAGCGACTGTGGGCCGGCATTCTCTTTGCCTCGTTGACCGGCATGACTTTCTTTCTGCTCGTCACCCTCGTCGAAAAGCTGGTCGTCCACCACCGGCCCGAGGACGCGCTCTAAGGCATCGTTCAAATACAGGCTCAGTAGAGAGGCAACCTTGAGCGCTGACCAAAAATTCACCCAAATCGATCAACTCCACCAGGCCCTGCTGGCCCAAAACTACGTGGCCGACCGCAGTCTGACCACCGCCATCTTTCTGGCGCTCAAGCTGGGCAAACCCCTCTTCCTGGAAGGCGAGGCCGGCGTAGGTAAAACGGAAATCGCTAAGGTGCTCAGCGCCATCCTCAACCGGCCTCTGATTCGGTTGCAATGCTACGAAGGGCTCGACGTCAACACCGCCGTCTACGAATGGAATTACACCCGCCAAATGCTGGAGATCCGGCTATTAGAAACTGCCGGCACTATCAGCGAGGAAGCCGCCCTCAAGAAAATCTTCGGCCCGGACTTTCTCCTGAAACGCCCCCTCCTCCAGGCGATCGAGCGGCCTGGCGGCATTGAGCCGGTGCTGCTAATCGATGAGCTGGACCGGGCCGATGAAGAGTTTGAAGCCTTCTTGCTGGAAATCCTGTCCGACTTCCAAGTTACCATACCCGAGATCGGCACCATCAAGGCTCAAGAGCCACCCGTGGTTATCTTGACCTCCAACCGGACCCGCGAGGTCCACGACGCGCTCAAACGGCGCTGCCTTTATCACTGGATCGACTATCCGACCTTTGAAAAGGAGTACCAGATTGTGCTGGCCAAGGTCCCGGACGTGCCCGACCGGCTCGCCCGGGAGGTGGTGGCCTTTGTGCAAGAGCTGCGCCGGGAAGATCTTTACAAGCTGCCGGGCGTGGCCGAAACCCTGGACTGGATTGCCGCTCTGGTCGCCCTCGATCGAGCCGATTTGAGCGACGAGATCATCACGGATACCCTCGGCGTCTTGCTCAAGTATCAGGACGATATCCAGCAGGTCCGGGGTAAAGTGACCGAACGAATTTTGGCCCATGTATCTAACCCATGAACAATTAACAATTAACAATAAGCAATTAACAAGAAACAAGAAACAACCCTCCATCCCTCCAATCCTCCAATTCTCCATCCCCGCTATCCCCGCTATCCCCGAGCAGACCAAGTGACAAATCCAAATGACCCCGCCCGCATAGATCAAAACCAGTCCGGCCACCTGCTGCGCAACCTGGTCCTATTTGGGCGTATGCTGCGCTCGAGCGGGCTGCCGGTGACCCCGACTCAAATGCTCGATGTGGTGGAGGCCCTTAAGTATATTCATCTCCGCCGGCGCGAGGACTTCAAAAACACGCTGCGCACGATTTTGGTCAACAGAGTCGAGCATTTAGCACTGTTCGACCGCGCCTTTGACTTGTTTTGGCGCCCCCATCAACAAAATGAAGTTCTTGTCCTGGAATTGGGCAGCTTACATCAAAACGATGACCAGAAAACCGAGGTCGAAAAGCTGACGAATGCCGGCAGCCAAACCGAGCCGCCGGCCCCAGAGTCGCCGGAGCCGCTGCTTGAGCCGGTTTACACCTACAGCGCCCGTGAGGTCCTGCGCCATAAAGATTTTGCCGACCTGACGCCTGACGAGCTGGCCGAGGTCAAGCGACTGATGAAAAAAATGGAGTGGCAGCTAGAGCGGCGACGCACCCGCCGCCGGGTGCCGGCCGGTCAGGGCGCTTATCTGGATCTGCGCCGGACCTTCCGCCGCAATCTGCGCCACGGCGGCATCCCGCTCAAGCTGACCTGGCGAGAGCGCAAATTCAAACGCCGGCCCCTGGTGGTGATCTGCGATATCAGTGGCTCGATGGAGCGGTACGCCCGAGTGCTTTTGCAGTTCATCTACACCATCAGCAACGGCCTGGATAAGGTGGAAGCTTTCGCCTTTAGCACCCGGCTGACCCGGATCACGCGCCAACTGCGCCAAAAAGAGATCGACGTGGCCCTCGACCAGGTTGTGGCTTTGTGTCAGGATTGGGGCGGCGGCACCCGCATCGGCGATGCGCTCAAGACCTTCAACTACCGATGGAGCCGGCGCGTTCTCACTCAGGGCGCCATCGTCCTGATCATTAGCGACGGTTGGGACCGGGGCGACATCGACCGGCTCAAAACCGAGATGGAGCGCCTCCAACTCAATGCTCAGCGCCTAATCTGGCTCAACCCCCTCCTCGGTTCGGCCAGCTACGAGCCCCTCACCCGCGGCATTCAGGCCGCCTTACCCTACATCGATGATTTTCTGCCCGTCCATAACCTGGTCAGTCTGGAACAGTTGGGCCACTTGTTAGAGCAACTCGGCGAGCGCAAGCCGGTGCGGTTCCGGCGTGTCTTTTCTTAAGTCCGTAGTAACTCCCGAAGCAAAGCTCCGCGGACCACGTACTTTGCCGCAATTCTTCGCCCCAGAATCGAGCTATCTGTACGCTTCCGAAAACCGGCTAATTTCTTTATACTGAACACAGGTGGGAATTGCGGAGGTGCGGTCAATGATGGAGGCCTAGTCCCCCTCCATCATTGACCGCCAAACCACCCCAGAGAGAGGCCTTGACAGAGAGACATGATGAAAAAAATACCTATCTCAGAAATCGAGCTTGATCTGTCCGAGTACCTTCGTCTGGCCGAGCAAGAAAATATCGTCATCATCCGGCACGGCAAACCGGTGGGCGTCTTGGTAGGTTTTGCCGATGAAGACGACTGGCTTAACTATCGCCTCAAGCACGATCGCCCCTTTTTGGCTCGGATTGCCGCGGCTCGCTACCGGCCGGCCGGGTCAGCCCGCTTAAACCTCGAAGATTTGGTCATTGAGTAGCCGTCCTGGCCTCCACTTCCGCCAGATAAGCCTGATCATACAACGGCACCAGCGTTTCGAAGTAGCCGCGGAACTTCTGCCAACTGCTGCGCATCCGCTGTTTATTAGCCTGCACCAGCTCATCTTCGTGACCGCGCCGGAACTTTAGAAGCGATCGCGCGACGTGCCGGCTGCTGCTCACGATCTGCTGGGCCAGTTGCCAGATCGGGCTGCGGTGGCTGTTCTTAATCACCCGCCACATCGCCTGGCGGGCGGCTGCGGCCGATTGTTCATCCTCAAGATGCCCTTGTTGCAGCATATAGTCCATCAGAAAGGCTTGATGCCAGTACAGGCTGACCTGATCCGTGGCCTCTTTAACCGTCAAAAAGTAGAGGATCTTCTTCGAAATCCGCTTGATTAACCAGAACAAGCCCACCACCGGCAGCAGCAGGCAGGTCAGCCACCACCGGCGGTTCGACTTGTTGAGTTCCGCCGCCACCGCCGAGCTCAGTCTTTGACCCCGCTGGCGAGCAATGGCTTGCGGCATGCGCCGCCGGAAAATCTCCTCTAAAAGCCAGTCCAAAATCGGAATCGGCACCAACACGGCCAGACCGGCCATGGTAGCATCGGCATAGACGCCCCAGTCAAAATCAGTCGCCACGGGGGAGGCTGACCGCTCTTCGGCGGCAGAAACCGCCGGGCCACCACCGGCCTGATCGAGTTGATCCTCAGCCGTAGTTTGAGCGTCACTCATAAAACAAACTCCTTACGCGAGCAGAGATCGCTCTGCTCGCCATCCTACTTATGATCCTTATTGTAAAGATAAAGGGTTTGTAGAAGATTAACGGTGGGGAAACCAGCCCCATTAGAGCGGTGTAGCGACCCAGGTTTTTAGGCAAAACGGCGTCGTCTGTGTGAAAACCATTCCCGACCGCCTGAAAACCGTGCCTGACCCCCTGAAAATGACTCCTGACACTCTGAACCCCGTATCTAACCGGCTGAAAACCACTCCTAACTGCCTGACAGCCACGCTTGATCCCCTAAAAATAACCTATGACTGTCTGAAAATTGCTGATGATCGGCTAAAAATCGTGCCTGTCCATCTGAAGACAGTCCCTAACCGTCTGAAAACGGGTCCTTACCGGCTGAAAACGGTTCCTGACTACCTGAAAATGGTTGGTGACCGGCTAAAAATGAGGCCTGACCGCGTGAACATATCGCCGCCCTATGTTATACTTAAACCGACTTAAACAACTTACTCGTATCTCAACCCAGGAGAAATTCCATGTCAGAACTACGTCGTAAAATTGATGATTTTTTGTTGGTGGGGCGCGTGGCGTTGGACAATGCCCAACAATCGCCGGAGATTGCCGAGGCGGTGGCCCGGTATGGCTACGATAAAGCGCGACTGGAAGCGGGGGAAAGGCTATTAGCCCAAGCCAAACAGCTGTTGGCCAGACAGCAAAGCAAGTACAGCGATCAATACCAGGCGACCGAGGCGTTGCACCAGGCCTTTGCCGCCGCGGACAAGGTCTACACCGCCCACCGGGCCCTGGCCCGGCTGGCCATCAAACGAATGCCCCAAAAAGACGAAGCGCTGGCCCTGAACGAGCGCAAAAAAACCAGCCTATCCGGCTGGTTAGGGCAGGCTACCGTCTTTTACGACAACGCGCCGAACGATCCTGAGCTTGTCGCGGCGCTGGCTCGCTTCAACCTCACCCCCGAGAAACTCTATGAAGGCCAGAGGCTGGTGCAGCAGGTGGCCGATCTCCACAGCGCCCAGGCCCGAGGAAAATACGAAGCGCAGCAAGCCACCGCGGACCGGAACGCTGTCCTTGACGAGCTGGACGAGTGGCTAGCCGAGTTCAGGACCGTGGCCAAGCTGGCCCTGGCCGACCGGCCTCAACAGTTGGAGGCGCTGGGCTTTAGGGCGGTGGCGTAATGCAACCCTATTAGTTCGTAGTAACGGCTATAGCCGTCCACCCAGATTAGACATTGACTTTGCTCTTGTTTTGATCAGTCACTCTTAGGAGTCGAATTGCTCAGGCAGCCAACGGTGCGAAATGGGGCGGCTTGATGGTGGTAGCCGGAACGACGTTCGGCGTATGGGCCGGCGCATAGCTGCTTAACGATAGAAAATCTGTCAGCGGAACTTGACGCAGCATTGTTTTGTCACCTTCATCGACGCATGACTGTTTTAAAACCAGGTTGATTAGCCTTAGCCCCAGCCTCAATCGCTTCCCACGTCACTTGGCTAAATTCATCCCAGGTGGGCGAGCCTTTCAGCGAGTCTACGAGTAACTATTTGGGTTTTCGGTGGGTAGAGCTTCCGCCTGAGCTGCCAGCAGTTGGTCATTATCAGCGGAGACAAAAGTAAGAGGCGACCATCCCGCTGATTGCCGAATTTGTTGCAAGGCTAACGCAGTGGCTAGATGAACGGCATCATACCCACGTAAGCCGTGACTTTCAGCCAAGTGCATAGCTTGCTCAGCAATGGCGCTAGTCACCCCTAAAATTTGATAGCGGATTTGCCAATCAGATCGAAAGGTCTGGGCCAACTGTGAGGCTTCTGGGCCAGAAAGCTCGCCCATTCGCATCTTGCGAAAGATAGCAGCAATCATTTCCGGTCCGGCCAGGCGGTTGATGAAAATGTCGTGACCCGCGGGGGGATCGGTCAGAGTGATGACCCAATTGGAGCCTTTCTCTGAGGCGTAGCGTTTAACCAGGGCGCTAGTATCCAGGTAGAAAACAGCCACTCAACGACGTTCCTCGATAATTAATTCTGACAGAGGTTTACCGCTGACCGGCATAGGGGCCGATGCATCAATCGTGGATATTGAAGCAACATCCCGGATTTCTTCAAGCAGTCCCAGATCGACTAACGCCTGCTTGAACTGATATTCCGCTTGGCGCTCTTTGAGATGAGTCGGCTTCGTTCCGGTCTTAGACAAATCAGGGTAATCATTGATCCGGTCAATCTTCTGCCAAAATTGACCTGCTTCGATGATCTCTGCCAGGTTAAAGATGATATTCAGCGCCTTCTCGATGATTTGGTCTTCGCTCATTTGGCGCGACTGGGCTAGGGCGCTCAGCCGCTGCGCCTGTTCCTGAGAGAGATGGATGCGCTTTTCTTGAGTCATGGCCGGCTTAGACATTAGTTTTACTCCCAATAAGTCG
Organism: uncultured Chloroflexota bacterium; assembly: GCA_937864185.1. Classification (GTDB taxonomy): domain Bacteria; phylum Chloroflexota; class Anaerolineae; order 4572-78; family J111; genus JAGRBY01. The sequence goes on along the minus strand of CALMIS010000275.1, from coordinate 33,109 downwards.
TTGCTTGTCTACGCAGATATTTTACCACAGCCCCAAGTCAACCCCCAATAGTCACTGCGCCACAGCGTGGCCGAGCAGATTTAGCCGTTGACGGGGTGGCCTATATGGATGAGGTTCGTAAAGGTCAGCGGTTAAACGCGCTAACGGCGTGGCCCGATGAAACTGATTGACACTGACGTTCTCATTGACCATTTTCACGGTCATCAGCCTGCGCTTAATTTTTTGGCTCACCAACTAACTTCAGGAGAAGCTGTGGCTATCTCGGTCGTGACCATCACTGAAATCTTGATCAGCATGCGACCAGGCGAAGAGCAACAGACAGAAAAATTATAGCTCATATTAGACTGCTAAAGCGGTTACTACATACTTACGGCTCAATACCCCAAATTCGGCCGCAGCCACCGCTCGACCGCCTCAACGGTCAAGCCCTTGCGCGCCGCGTAATCCTCGACCTGATCGCGTAGAATCTTACCCACGGTAAAATAGGTCGCCTCGGGGTGGGCGAAGTAGAAGCCGCTGACGGCGGCGGTGGGGTGCATGGCGTAAGTCTCGGTCAGATGTAAATTGATGCTGGCCGGCACATCCAGCAGGTCGAACAGGGTCCCCTTCTCGGTGTGGTCAGGGCAGGCCGGGTAGCCCGGGGCGGGCCGGATGCCGCGATACTTCTCCTTGATCAACTCCTCGTTGCTAAAATCCTCGGTGGGCGCGTAGCCCCAGTAGACTTTGCGGACCTGCTCGTGCATAAACTCGGCCAGGGCTTCGGCCAGGCGATCGGCTAGGGCTTTGACCATAATGGCGCTGTAGTCGTCGTGGTCGGCTTCATAGCGAGCCACCCATTCATCAACCCCCAGCCCGGCGGTCACCGCGAAGCAGCCCAGATAATCGAGGACGCCCGACTCCAGGGGGGCGATGAAGTCGGCCAGAGCGTAGCAGGGTCGATTGGCACCTTTGTCGCTTTGCTGGCGCAGGGTGTGAAACGTGGTCAGCACCTTGCTCCGTGACTCGTCAGTATAGAGAATGATGTCATCGCCCACGCTGTTGGCCGGGAAGAGGCCGATCACGGCCCGGGCGGTCAGGCGGCTGTGCGTGATCAGATCGCGCAGCAGGGTCTGGCCGTCCTCAAAAAGCCGGGTCGCTTCCTTCCCTTTGAGCGGGTCATTGAGAATCTGGGGATAGACGCCACGCATCTCCCAGGCGTGGAAAAAAGGCGACCAGTCGATCCGCTCGGCCAGGGCGCCGAGGTTGATATCGTCGAAAACCTTGACCCCGGTGAAGCTCGGCTGCGTCACCTTGGCCTCGTTCCACCAGTCACATTGAAAGCGACGAGCGCGGGCCGTGGCCAGATCGAGCAAGGGCCGGCTCGACTGCTTCTGGCGGTGATGCTCGGCCAGTTGGGTGTACTCCTCTTTGACCTGGCGCATAAACGCCTCGCGGGTGTTGGGGTTAAGCAGTTTCTCCATGACCCCGACCGAGCGGGAGGCATCGAGGACGTGAGTGGTCGCGCCGCGGTAGGCCGGGGCAATCTTGACCGCGGTGTGAATGCGCGAGGTGGTCGCCCCGCCGATGAGCAAGGGCGTCTCAAAGCCCAACCGCTCCATCTCGCCGGCCACGTGGACCATCTCGTCTAGCGAGGGGGTAATCAGGCCGCTCAGGCCGATGACGTCGACCTGCTCCCGCCGGGCGGTCTCCAAAATCTTCTCGGCCGGGACCATCACCCCCAAATCGATAATCTGGTAGTTATTGCAGGCCAGCACCACCCCAACAATGTTCTTGCCGATGTCGTGGACGTCGCCTTTGACCGTAGCCAGCAGCACCTTGCCCAAGGCCCGGCTGACTTCGCCATTTTGGGCCTTTTCGGCCTCGATGAAGGGGGTCAGGTAAGCTACCGCTTTTTTCATGACCCGGGCGCTCTTGACCACCTGCGGCAAAAACATCTTGCCCGCGCCAAACAGATCGCCGACCACGTTCATGCCGTCCATCAGCGGCCCCTCAATGACGTGCAGGGCGGCCTCAACTTGCTGCCGGGCCGCCTCGGTGTCGACCTCGATGTAATCCGCAATCCCTTTGACCAGGGCGTGCTCTAGCCGCTTTTCGACCGGCCAACTGCGCCAGGCCTGATCCTCGACCTGCTTTTTGGCCTCGCCCTTGACCGTCTCGGCGAAGCTGACCAGCCGGTCGGTGGCGTCGGACCGGCGGTTAAACAAAACATCCTCGCCCCGAACCAGCGGATCGGGCGGAATGTCGTCGTAAACCGCCAGTTGGCCGGCGTTGACGATAGCCATATCCAGCCCGGCCCGGATAGCGTGGTACAGAAAGGCCGAGTGCATGGCCTCGCGCACGACGTTGTTACCCCGGAACGAGAAAGAGATGTTACTCAACCCGCCGCTGACCTTGGCGTGGGGTAAGTTTTGCTTGATCCAGCGGGTAGCCTCGATAAAGGCGATGGCGTAGTTGTTGTGGGCCTCGATGCCGGTGGCCACGGTCAGAATATTGGGATCGAAGATGATGTCCTGCGGCGGAAAGCCGACCTCCTCGGTCAAGATCCGGTAGACTCGCTGGCAGATCTCAATTTTGCGTTCGTAGGTATCGGCCTGGCCCTGCTCGTCAAAAGCCATGACGATCACCGCCGCGCCGTACTTCAGGACCAGGTTGGCCTGGCGCTTGAACTCAGCCTCGCCCTCCTTGAGACTAATCGAGTTGACCACGGCCTTGCCCTGCACGCACTTCAACCCGGCCTCAATGACCGACCACTTGGAGGAGTCGATCACCACCGGCACCCGGGCGATCTCCGGCTCGGCGGCGATCAGGTTCAGGAAGCGGGTCATGCAGGCCACCCCGTCGAGCATACCATCGTCAAAGTTGACATCGATCATCTGGGCCCCGTTCTCAACCTGCTCGGCGGCGATGCGCAAGGCTTCTTCGTAATTTTCCTGCTGGATCAGCCGCTTAAACTGGATCGAGCCGGCCACGTTGGTTCGCTCGCCGATGTTGATAAACAGGCTACCCGGCCCGACAGTCAACGGCTCCAGGCCGCTCAACCGCATGGTCGGTTGGGGCGGCGGCACCAGCCGGGGCGAGGCCGGCTCGACGGCCTGGGCGATGGCCTGGATGTGGTCCGGTGTAGTCCCACAGCAACCGCCCACAATATTGACAAAACCGTGGCCGGCGAAGTCGGCTAAAAACGCGGCGATTTCAACCGGCGTCTGGTCATACTCACCGAACTCGTTGGGCAGACCGGCGTTCGGGTAGCAGGAGACCAAAACGCCTTCGGCCACCTTCGACAGCGTTTCGAGATACGGCCGCATCTCCGCTGCGCCCAAGGCGCAGTTCAAACCAACGCTAAAAGGCCGGGCGTGAGCCACCGAGGTCCAAAAGGCTTCGGTGGTCTGACCGGATAGGGTCCGGCCGCTGGCATCGGTGATGGTGCCGGAGATCATAACCGGCAGCCGCCGCCCGATCTCGCTAAAGAGCTGCTCGACAGCGAAATAAGCCGCCTTGGCGTTAAGGGTGTCGAAGATCGTCTCGATCAGCAGCAGATCCACCCCACCGTCGATCAGACCCCGGGTCTGCTCCTGGTAAGCGGTCACCAGCGCATCGTAGGTCACGCCCCGCGCCCCTGGGTCATTCACATCCGGCGAGAGCGAGGCGGTCTTGTTGGTCGGACCGAGGGCGCCGGCCACGAAGCGGGGCTTTTCAGGAGTCTTGGCTGTGTATTCATCGGCGGCTTCTTTGGCGATTTTAGCCGCCGCCACATTCAGTTCGTAGACAATCGACTCCAGGTGATAATCGGCCTGCGAGATGACGGTAGCGTTGAAGGTATTGGTCTCGATGATGTCCGCCCCGGCAGCGAGGTACTGGCGATGGATCTCGCCGATGATGTGCGGCTGGGTCAAACAGAGCAGATCGTTGTTGCCTTTGAGATTATGCGAAAAATCCTTAAAGCGCTCGCCGCGATAATCAGCTTCGGTCAAGTGGTAGCGCTGGATCATCGTACCCATCGCCCCATCCAGGATAAGGATGCGTTGTTGAGCCAGGTGAGCTAGTTGTGCTTGAATATTCATTTGATTCCTCCAAAAAATTACTGATCCACTAAGGACGCGAAGACACGCCAAGAAAAAACCTTAGCGACTCTGAGCGTTTTTCGTATGACGGCGCGGAACATAAAGATGCGAGGAAGCCGGATAGTTGCCTCCTCGCCTTAGTTAATTATACACGACCCAGGCCCCTCTCCGTAAATGCTCCTCTAACTAATTGTTATAACAGGATTTATAAAAATTTGACAACAATTTACCCTTCGCCTATACTTAACGGTCAAACCGAAAAACGGTAGGCAAAGGTGCGCCTGTCACCCGGACGTGCGGCGCGCGAGGGGGAAAGCCCGGTGACCTGTCCAGCGATAGGGAGTCCGGCACTGTCCCGCAACGGTAATCGTTTAATCAATAATTAACAATGAGTGATTAACAGATTTTGTTGGTCATTCATTGCCTGTTGAACGAAAGTCCGATCACCCGCCTTAGCCTAGTTCGAGTTCACTTCGTGGAAAGAGGGGCCGAGCCTGTGCCAATAGGTGTGTTTACAACTCGTTAGGGAGCGAGTTGATCGTATCAGCGGCCTCGAAGTAACAGGCCGCTTTTTTATTTGGCTCAAAGGAGACAATCATGTGGGAGATAGTGATGACAGGAGTCGCTTTTGTCTTCGGCATAACGGCTCTCTTAATGGTCTGGATCACCACTTATCAGACAAAAACTCTTAACCAGCAACTCGATGGTATCAACAACCGGCTGGGCATTCTCCGGCAAGATTGGGAAGCCCAACAAAGCGCCACCAGCCGCGAGGTCTTTCACCTTAAGTCAAAGATCGATGAGCTCACCGGCCGGCCGGTTACGGCCAACGGTAATGGCCGAACCGAGCCGGCCGGGTCTCTCACTCGCCCTCCCCTCCAGGAAATGAGGTCTCAGCAGCGCCAACCTCGTCCTGAACCGGGCGACAATTAAGCCTCAACCAGATGACGCGATTCATCGGCCAGTTGCTCCTGACGATCCGGAGCCAGATAGCGGTGCCACAACTCGCTCAAAATAACCTGTGGATCACGCCGAAGACCTTGCCGGGCAAAGTATTCGCAAGTGCGCGTGAGATCTCGTTCCAAGATAAACGAAGCCTTGGGATTGGTCCGCGCATTGACCACCTGCGGGAAGTCGATCAGGGTAATCTGGCCTGCCCAGTAAAGAATGTTGTAGGCTGAGAGGTCGCCGTGAATGAGATCGTTTTGAAGCATCAGCTCGATGTTGCGCAGAATCTCCTGAAAATGGACTTCAGCCTCATTGGGGTCCAAGTTGACCTCATTCAAAGCTGGGGCCGCCAGCCAGTCATCTCCCAAAAACTTCATCAGAATCGCATTCTCGCTGGTAGCGATCGGCTGGGGCACGGCTGCTCCTAGCTCGTAAAGCTGATGTAGGGTGGTGTATTCGTACATCAACCAGGAGGTGTGCTGTACTTGCGCCCCAAAGTCCGTCTTCTTGCCTAAAGCGCGCATAATCCGGTGATCGGTGGTTTTGATGGCGCGGCCTTCGGCGCTGAGGGTAGCTCGCCCTTCTCGATACATCTTATCGTTTCGCAGGTTGCGGAAACGTCGTGGCCGGTAAACTTTGGCCGCCAGCAAGGCGTGGCCCGTGCCGGGGTGAGCCTGGCAGCGATAAACGCTCGCTTCCTTGCCACCCTTCACCTGCGAAAGGACATCGGTGATAAGTTCCTCATCATAAAACGGCCGCAGCGACTCCAGTAACCAACCGGCTTCGTACCGGGCGGGCTGGTAGGTAGTTCTGAACTCGCCGGCTTCAATATCGATCGAGTCTGCGACATCGGCCAACAAGTCCTGGTGCGACTTCTTCGGCTGATGCTTCACTCGGGGTTTACGCCTACGCCGTTCCTGGCGATCTATCTGCACCGGGTCGAACCGGTCGGCGTAGTGTTCGTATTTATCTGTCTCTTCGTTAGAGTCAAACATTTGGTCGGACAAGGTTTAGTTCCTCTTATTTACAAATAAAAAGGCCGACGGACAAAATATCCGCGGCCAGTTTCAACAAAGTTTAACCAACGCTGCCTGGCCCATACGGCCCAGGCTCATAGAATCAAAATGACCACGGCGGGACTCCTTTTCCGTGGTCATGCAATTTACCAAGCTGCTTTCCGGTTTTGTCTTTAGCGTTTAGACTTCTCAAGCCCATTATTGCCTTCAAACGCATCAAGCCGGAAGCGAATAGCCCTGAGCTTGCCCACGGAGGTACGGATATTTAAATTGAACAGCGGGTCTGGCATTCATAAACTGTACCTCCTTTCAAGGCAGATTCTTAAACTTGTAGCCAGTCTATCACAATTTCAAGGAGGGGTCAAGGGCCAATTTCGGAGGGGGGGCCCATTTTTTGGAGATAGACCTCATGGTTTTGAAAACCTACTAGGTCTGCCTAAAATTTAGGACACACCCTTTCGGAGGTGGATTTACCCGTTTGCCAGAGCCGACAGGGTTGAGCATAATAGAACTGCTCGCGTTCTAACAAAGGAGTTGCCATGATACCGCCGGAGCTGTTCTATCAACAAATCACCAGACTGGCCGCCCTGTCACCGTACGATCGCTACGCTCGTTTGGCCAAGTTTCACACCGAATTGACCATGCGTTATCTGAGCCATATCCGCTCGATGACGGCTGATGATGCCGCCCAGGTCGGGCAGGATGGCCGGACTGTGGGGCAACTGGTGGCTCACATTGCCGAGTGGGAGCGGTACACGATCATGGCTGCAGCAGAGATGATTACCGGGAGTCCGTGGCCTCAGATCATGACTTTGAGTGGCTACCTACCGTTGGCCGGACAGATCCGCAGCTTTGACAATGTCGATGAGTTCAACGCCTACCAGACTCAAGTTTATGCCACCCGCCCCTGGCCCGAGATCAAGGAGCTGGCCCTCCATACGGCGACCGCGTTGCACAGTTTTTTTACTCAACCAACGCTACTCTCGCCGGATACGCTCCAGCGTACCCGAAATCATGAATGGCGCTTGCCCACCGGCCTAAAACTGACCCAGCCGGCCGGTTGGTACTTGTGGATGGTTACGCTTGAGCATGAGAGCGTGGCTCACGCCGCTGATTTAGGGTGGTCGCTATGAGCCCAATCTTGTTCAATCTTGATGGGCCGACCTTGCTGACGCTAGCAAGTGCTCTGCTAGGCGTAATCATTATGCTCGCGCTGGTCTACCTGATTGGCCGGAGCTGGCCACGGCCTAAAGTTGTTGATGTGATTGTTTGGGCCGTTGTTTGGGCCATTGGCGGAGCTATTGTCGGGCGAGCCGATGACGATATCGAGCAGACCACGGCCATCGCGCTCGGGGCAGTTTGGGGCGGGATCATCGCAGTGATCCAGCTTTCGGGCTGGTCATTGCGCCACAAATAATTATGGATATTATTCGGAAGGGAGAGGTTTTATGACAACCCAGGTATGTGATCGAGCCTCACAATGTTTGAACTTCTGGCTCAAGGAGCGGCCGGAGTGCAACGAGTGTGGGGTTCTGATCAACATGAATCATTTCCACAACACTTCAAACAACTACCGTATTTGCCACGACTGTTTCGAGCGAAATCTGCCGGCGATCGCGGCCGGGGCATATCGGCCCACAACGTGGATTGAGAATGAGGTGAGGGCCTGTCTCAACTATGCAAAATGCTTTGCCGCTGAACCTTACGGTCTGTTCAAGCCCAAAGTGTGCGATCAGTGCGGCAAACTGTACCCGCCAGAACATTACCACGATATTCATCGCAATATCCGGATTTGCCTGGCATGCTATCAAGCCGCTCATTCATAGTAACAAAGTCAGTCACACTAACGATAGGTGAAAAAACCCATGAGTAAATATCTATGGCTTATACGACACGGCGAGTCTGAAGGCAATCTAGAGGGCCGCATCCAGGGCTGGGATGATTATCCGCTTACCAACCGGGGCCGCCGGCAAGCCGCCCGTTTAGCCGAGCGGCTGGCCGAAGAAGACTCGATTCAGGAAATTGTCACCAGCCCGCTGGCCCGCGCCGCCGTCACCGCCGAAATTATCGGCGCCGTACTGGGCCTACCGGTCCGGTATGACGAGCGGTTGAGAGAGTACAATTTTGGCCCGGTGAGTGGTCTAACTCGAGAGGAGATCAAAACGCAGTATCCGGCAGTCTGGACGGCTTGGCAGCTCAATGAGTTTTGGGAGCCTCTGCCCGGTGAGGAAGGCGAGCGCGCCTTCAAAGAGCGGATTCGAGCCGCGATGGATGAGATTATCAATCGTATGGCAGAGGGAAGCGCGGTGGCCGTTGTGATGCACGGTGGGACAATGAATACTTGCGTGCGGACCTGGCTGGGCATTGAGGAACGCGGCTGGCGCACTTTTGCCTTTGACAACGCTTCGGTTAATTTGGTCCAACTTCAGGCTAAAGTTTCGCCGGCCCTTGATGAAGAGAATGAGCGCGAAATGTTTCGCATGCTCGGCTTTCAGAGCAGTAGTGAGGCGGTTGAATATAACTACCGGATGCTACTGCTCAATGATGTTTCTCACTTGGGCGGGGTCATGGGCGCCAAACCGACCTGGTTCAGTGCCCAACACGGGCAGCATTAACTGCCAACCTTTGGATTAATTGAAAAAGCCTGACCGGCAAGCTACCGGTCAGGCTTTTTAGTTAAAATGTGTCTGCGGCTTAGTGACTGCTGCCTGCCAGAGCCGGCTCTTGACCGGCCTCAAATTGAGCTTCCTCGGTTGAACCGGTGAGAGCCGTGGTGGAGGCCTCACCGCCGGTAACAACTGTCGTCACCAAGTCAAAGTAGCCAGCCCCAACTTCGCGCTGATGCTTGGCGGCGGTGTAACCCTTGCTCTCAGCGGCAAACTCTTGTTCTTGAAGTTCAACGTAGGCGGCCATATCGCGGGCGCTGTAAGCCAAAGCCAGTTCGAACATGGAATAATTGAGGACATGGAAGCCGGCCAGGGTGATGAACTGGAACTTGTAGCCCATAGCTCCCAACTCCCGCTGGAACTTAGCAATGGTGGCTTCATCCAGATTCTTTTTCCAGTTAAAGGAAGGCGAGCAGTTGTAAGCCAGCATCTTGCCGGGGAACTTGGCGTGAATAGCTTCGGCGAACTTGCGAGCATCGTCGAGATTGGGCGTTGAGGTTTCGCACCAGACCAGATCCGCGTAGGGAGCGTAGGCCAGACCGCGGGCGATGGCCGCTTCCAGACCGGCCTTGACCCAGAAAAAGCCTTCGGATGAGCGCTCACCGGTCAGATAGGGATGGTCGTAGGGATCGACATCGCTGGTTAGAAGTTTAGCGCTGTCGGCATCGGTCCGCGCCACCAAAACCGTGGGCACGCCCATTACGTCCGCGGCCAGGCGAGCTGAGTTGAGAATGTTGATGAACTGCCGGGTGGGAACCAAGACCTTGCCGCCCATGTGGCCGCACTTCTTCTCTGAAGCCAACTGGTCCTCATAATGAACACCGGCAGCCCCAGCTTCGATCATGGACTTCATCAACTCAAAAGCGTTGAGCGGCCCGCCGAAGCCGGCCTCAGCATCGGCCACGATAGGGGCAAACCAGTAAGTTCCATTCTTGCCTTCGGAATGGTGAATCTGGTCGGCCCGCTGAAAGGTATTGTTAATCCGCTTGACCAAGGCCGGAGCACTGTTGGCCGGGTACAGGCTTTGATCAGGATACATCTGGGCCGCCAGGTTGGCATCGGCCGCGACCTGCCAGCCACTCAAGTAAATGGCTTTCAGCCCAGCTTTCACCATCTGCATCGCCTGGTTGCCGGACAGCGCCCCCAGAGCATGGACATAATCTTCCGTGTGAAGCAGTTCCCACAGGCGATTAGCGCCCATACGCGCTAAAGTATATTCGATTTGAACAGAACCGCGTAATGCTTCAACATCTTCAGCGGTATAATTGCGCTTAATACCTTGCCAGCGTGGGTCGTTATCCCAACTGCTTTGAATTTCCTCAATTTGCTGCTTGCGATCAATCATGTGTCACCCCCGTGTGAAACGTTAAATTTGGTTTTACTATAATAGAGGTAAGTCTGGCTAAAGACACTAGACAGTTGACTAGTTCAACACCTAGTATCTCATCGGGTTTATGGGCAAACCCCTAGCCTGCCTGAAAAAAGAGCTAATGGCGAATTTTCTTTTTTGGTGAAGTTTCGCTAATCTAACATGATCAAGGAAGATTGTCAAGCGAAAGAGGATTGACTTTTCATAAAAAACTACTTACCCTTTTGTTGACAATAGACGCCCCTCACAAAGGAAAGTATGAATACAGAACTCGTTAATGTGATTTTTGGTATGAAAGTACGTCAGGCCCGGATCGCGGCCAATCTCAGTCTATCGGAATTTGCCAACCGCTGCGATCTCTCGCCCTCGTATATCACAGAAATTGAGAAAGGTCGCAAGCATCCCAAGGCCGATAAGATCATGAAGATGGCCGAGGTCTTAAACAAAAGCTACGATGAGTTGGTCTCCATCAAACTTTCATCCTCGCTGACGTATCTGGAGACAATGCTTTCATCGCCTTTACTGCAGCAGTTCCCTTTTGAAGAGTTTGGCTTGGAACTCAGTGATCTGATCAACTTATTTACCCGGATGCCCAACAAAGCCAGCGCCTTTGCCAACGCTCTCTTGGAAATTGCGCACCAATATAACATGAAAGATGAACACCTTCTGCGGGCGGCCCTCCGTTCGTATCAGGAGATGCACGAAAACTATTTTCAGGAGATTGAAGATACTGCGGCCAAATTTGCTAAAGAGAACAAGATCGAAACCAAGCTACCCATCAAGCAAAACAAGCTCGAGAAGTTGATCTGTCAGAAATTCGGCTACGAGCTTGAAACTCAACAACTGGCTGGTAATCCGCAACTCTCAGCGTACCGCTCAGTTTATGTTTCGGGCCGGACACCCAAACTGCTCCTGAATGCCAGCTTAAAGCCGGCTCAGATCAAGTTTCTGCTGGCCCGGGAACTGGGCTATCGAGTCCTTAAACTCTCGGAGCGATCTTATACCTCCATGCCTAACCGGGTCGACTCCTTCCAGCAAGTGTTAAATGACTTCCGTGCTTCTTACTTTGCCGGCGCGCTACTGATGCCGCGGGCGGCAATTCTGGAGGATTTGCACACCTTCTTCCAGTTTGAGACCTGGCGCGCCTCGTACCTGCTAAACCTGTTAGAGAAATATGAGGCTACCCCGGAGATGCTCCTCTACCGCTTAAGTGAATTAATGGCCCATTTTTTCGGGATTAAGCTTCATTTCTTACGCTTTAACGGAGCGGCTAACCACTTTAAGCTCATCAAACAGTTCAACATTAACCGCCTGCTGCTGCGTGACGGCATTAGCTATGGCGAGCATTACTGCCAACGTTGGCTGGCTAACCGCCTCCTTCGCGAACTGAGCGAGGCCAATAACTTTGATGATTACGCCCAGCGTCCGTTGGTGGGCGGCCAAATTGAGGAGTTTCTTAACACGCATGAACGGATTTTCACCTTTGGCTTTGCCCGGCCGTTAGCGCTCACGCCCAGGGTGGGCAGCAGTGCTACTCTCGGCTTCCGATTGACCCCTGATCTCAATAATATCATCCGTTTTATTGAAGATCCGGCTATCCCGGTGGTGACTATCGATGAAACCTGTGAACGTTGTCCGCTGACCAGCGAGCAGTGCAAAGTGAGAATCGCCGAGCCGGTCATCCTAACCGCTCAACAAGAACTCCGGGAACGAGAGGCAGCCCTCAGCCAGCTCATCGCCCAGATGAGAGAGTAGACCCGAGCGGGCAGTTAAACTATAATGAAACTCTCAACATCCAAGTTTGAGCCGGCCATAGTACTTATTCACTAGTGACAAAGTAAGGCGAACTTGCCCAGAGAATGCTATAATGGAATCCTGAGCGCAGGCGCTCTGTTCTGGAGTTTAAAAAGTGATGAAAAGACCTTCAGCGCCAGACGTAAATACAATGCTCAGCCCGCTTCATTCCCTGCAAACCAAGTTGACACTCCTGCTCCTGGCCGGATCAGTAATCCCTCTGATTGTAGTAGGCCTGATCGCCTCATCCTTATTTGAACAAACTCTGCGCCGCCAAGCCACCGACTATCTCGTCATGGTGCGAGATCTCAAAGCCGAACAGATTGAGACCTTTTTCGCCCAGGCCCGAGGCGACTTGGCCGCCACCACCGATTTGCAGTTGGTCAGCGAGGCCATTCAAGCTTTGGAGCGTGATACGCCAGCGGCAGACGATTACCGCCAATTTTTTGAAGACGTTATTCAAGTCAAGGCCTACAACGATATTTATCTCGTTACCAGCGATGGTCGGCTGGTCTATCGCCACCAGCAGCCCGATCTAGCGCCGCTTAACCTGTTCGAGTCTTCTACCTCTTCCGAGCCCCTGACTCAGTTGGTTGAAACGCTAGCCAGCGAGATCGGCCCACATCGCACCCTTGTCACCGATCTGGTGGCTGAGGGGCCGTTCAACAGCCAAGCCGGGGTCTTTCTGGGAGCGCCGATCGTGGTCAACCAGCAACAGCTTGGTTTTCTGGTTTATCACCTACCCCTCCAAAGTATCGAACAACTGCTCACCGGCAAAACAACCGGCAGCAGCCAGTCGAACAGTATCCTGGTCTCTCTTATCAGTCAAGATGGGCAACGACGCGCCAATGCCCGGTTGGCTGCCTCTGACCCAGCTGCCCTGACTGGAGTGGACAAAGCCGCTGTAGAACAGGCCTTGACCGGCCAAACCGGCGAGCTGGTCATCGAGCGCCAAGGCTTGACTCTACTCAGCGCCTACCAGCCGCTGACTATCGGCCATCATAGCTGGGCTTTGCTGGCTGAAGCTGAAGAAACAAACGCCTTCCTCTGGCTGACCGATATTCGTAGCTCTTTAGGCTGGATGATCGTTCTCGTCGGGGTTTCTGTCGCCGGTTTGGGTGTGCTCGTAGCCCGCAGCATCACCAAGCCGTTAGCCAGTTTAACCACGGCGGCCATCGCGATCGCCGAAGGCGGGAATCTGAGCCAAAAAGTACGGATTACCAGCCAGGACGAAATTGGTCTACTGGCAAAAGCCTTTAATAAGATGACCAGCCGGCTACGCCACGCCATCGAGTCGCTGGAAGACCGCGTCCAAGAGCGAACCCGGGCGCTTGAAACCAACACCGAAATCAGTTATCAATTGACCGCTATTCTGGATTTAGATCTGTTGCTGAAGTACGTCATTGAACGCTTACAGCAGGAGTACAATTTTTTTCATACCCACATTTATTTACTGGACGACGATCAAGAGAAGTTGGTATTGGTCGAAGGGACCAACAAGACCTGGGCTGGACCAACCGCGGTGCTGCGCCACATCGATCTGAAGGCCCCCGGCAGCCCCATCGCCCACGTAGCCCGCACCCGCGAAATTGTTATTATCGATAATGTGCATGAGACAGATGGCTGGTCACCCGAATTCTTGCTGCCCAACACGCAAGCCGAAATGGCCGTGCCGATCACTGTGGGTCTGGCCGAGGTGCTGGTTGGGGTGCTAGATGTCCAGAAAAGCGAGATTGCCAGCTTTAAGGAAAGCGATGCCAGCCTGTTGCGTTCGTTGGCCAGCCAAATCGGGGTGGCCATCTACAATGCTCGCCTTTATAGCCTGGCTCAACGGGAATTAGCCGAGCGGGAGCGGGCTGAGACGGCGCTGCAAAAAGCCAACGCCAAATTGGCCGAACGCAACGAGCAACTCGAACGCAAAAACGCCGAACTCCAGCAGGCTCGGGATGTGGCTCAGTCGGCTAGCCGGGCCAAGAGTGAGTTCCTGGCCAACGTGAGCCATGAATTGCGCACGCCGCTCAACGGGATTTTGGGTTACACGGCCATCCTCAAACAAGATATCGACCTCAACCGGCCCCAGCGTGATGGTTTGAATATCATCGAGCAAAACGGCCAGCATTTGCTCACCCTGATCAATGACATCTTGGATATGTCCAAAATTGAAGCCCACAAGATGGAACTTGATCCAGCCGACTTTAATCTGCCCAATCTGCTCACCAGCATTGTAGAAATCTACCGGCTCCAGGCTCTGCAGAAAAGTATCGACTTCCGGTATGAACCATTTTCTCCACTGCCGAACGGGGTTTACGGCGATCAACGCCGGCTGCGCCAAATTCTCATTAATCTTCTAGACAATGCCATCAAATTTACCAACAAAGGCTATGTCGCCTTCCGGATCAGCCGACCCGAGTCCCCAGACCTGGCCGACTCCGGCCAGATTATCCGCTTTGAAGTGGAAGATACAGGGATCGGTTTACCTGCCAATGAGATCGATAGAATCTTTTTGCCCTTTGAGCAAGCAGGCGACGCGCGCCGTCGCAGTCAAGGCACCGGCTTGGGGCTGGCGATCAGCCATCGATTAGCTCAACTGATGGGCAGCGAACTTAAGATTGTCAGCCAGTTAGGGCAGGGAACTAGATTCTGGTTCGATTTGCCGCTGCCGGTCGTCGGCTTACCCCCCAAACCCAAAGTCCTGACCAGCGGCTGGCGCACGATTACCGGCTACACCGGCCAGCCTAAAACCATTCTGATCATTGATCCCAGTCAAGAGAATCGACTGACGCTGATAAATTGGCTAGAACCCCTGGGCTTCAAAATTATTGAAACAGGGACCAGTGAAGAAGGCCTAACCAAAGCCCAAACAGGCTCAGCCGATCTCATCATGGCTGACGCTGAACTGCTCATTAGCGCTCCTAGGCCTACTGTAAAAGCCTTGCATCACCTGGCTGAGGCGCAGAGCAAGCCAATTTTAGCCATCTCCGTGGACCAGGACAATTTCCAGCACCAACAACAACTGCCCCAGTTCTGCCAGGCGCTACTGCCCAAGATGGCGCCCATCACTGTGCTTCTAGGTTCGCTTGAGACATTGCTAGGGTTGGAATGGAACTATCAACCCCACGTCCCCGATCAGATGGAGACAGCGCCCTACGATTTGGATGTGATTCGGCAGATTTTGGCCTCCCCCCCGCCGGAGGAGTTGGCCGTCTTGCTCGATTTGGCGATGATGGGCGATATGGCTGGCCTCGAAGCGCGGGCCGAAAAGCTTAGCCAGCTTGATGAAAAATACGGACCATTTGCGGAACGCTTAAGTGCTCTGGCCCGCAACTTTGAAGATGAAAAAGCCCTTACGCTTGTTAAGGAGTACATGGAGAGAAGTTATGGAACACGCTCGAAACGAAGCCGCAACGGCAACTGAGGCTAGTCTCGGTACGGAAACCGGTGGTGATACGAACTACAGCCATACTATTCTCATCGTCGATGACAATCCCACCAACTTGGGCGTCCTTTCCAACTATCTTAAAAGCTACGGTTTCCGCATCCTGGTCGCTCGAAGTGGCGAGAGTGCCCTCCAAAAGGCTCTCTACGTCCAACCAGATATTATTTTGCTTGATGTGCTGATGCCGGGCATCGATGGCTTCGAAACCTGCCGGCAGCTCAAAGCCGAGCGCCAAACTCGTGACATCCCGGTCATCTTCATGACTGCTCTGGCTGAAGCCAGCGACAAGGTCAAAGGCTTCCAAGTCGGCGGAATTGATTACGTCATCAAGCCCTTGCAATTCGATGAAGTCCTGGCCCGGCTCAACACGCACCTCCGGCTCAGAAAGCTGACTCGAGACGTCACTGAGCAAGCCGAGCTGTTTGAGAAGATGAACAACACCTTACTCAAACGCACTATTCAGCTTGAAACTAGCACTGAACTTGCCCGCGAGGTGACCTCCATCCTCGATCTGGATGAACTTATGAATCGGGTGGTTGAGCTCATTCAATCTAAATTTGGCTATTACTTTGTCGGTATCTGGCTGATGGAAGAAGAGCGGGGCCTGATGATTTTACAGGCCGGCGCCGGCACGCGAGAACTGAGTCTACCACCCCGTGGCACCAGCGTCCCTATTCATCAAGCTGATTACACGGTTGTTTGGGTAGGCCATCAAGGCATCTACCATCTCATCGAGGACATCTCCACCGCGACCAAACAACTGGCGATCCAAGACTTACCTGCCGCTCGCTCAATTCTGACATTGCCCCTCCGTCTGGGTCAGGAGAGCATTGGCGCCTTGGAAGTGATGAGCCAAGCCATTGCTGCCTTCAGCGATGATGATATTTTGGCCTTGCAAGCGCTGGGGGACCAGATTGCCATTGCTATCCGCAACGCTGAGTTTTACAAAGTCGAGCAGCGCCGCCGTCGTCTAGCGGAGTCTTTGGAACAATCCAGCCGGGTCTTATCCGGTAGCTTCAACACCCGGCAGGTACCCAAGCGGATCCTCAAAGAGCTGGCTATGGTGGTCCCGTACGAGCACGGCTCTATTCTTCTTCAGCGAGAGAACGACCTTTACAGCCTGGCCCAGCGCAGTGCCCCCGGTCAAGAACAGGCCAACTCGTCGGGGACTCCCCTTGGCTCGGAGAAAATTTTTCAGCGCATTACCGAGACCCGCCGCCCGGTTCTGATCAACGATGTGACCGGTGAAAAAGAGTGGCCTCTTAGTAGCGATCGCCCACTTTACCACTCCTGGCTGGGTGTGCCTCTGATCTCGCACAGCAAGGTCTTAGGCATGATGGCGCTGACTCGGCGCGAGTGTAACGCCTTCACGATGGATGATGTCACCATGGCTCTCGCTTTTGCCGGTCAGGCGGCCATTGCCCTGGAAAACGCCAATCTGTACGATGAGATCACCCAGCTCAACGAACATCTGGAGCAAAAAGTAGCGCAGCGCACCGCCGAACTCAACAAAGCCTATAAGCTACTTGAGCAACTGGACCAAACCAAAAGTGACTTTATCAACGTCATCTCCCATGAGCTACGGACTCCGTTATCAGTGATCAAAGGTTATAGCCAGATCCTAAGCCTCATGTCGCCGATTGGCCAGGATCAGCAAGCGGCTGAATTGCTGGGCGGAATCAACACCGGGGTAAACCGCCTCCACCAAATCGTCAACGCCATGCTCGATGTAGCCCGCATCGATACCGAAGTCCTCCGGCCTCAATTCGAGAAGCTTGAACTGCACCGGTTAATAGCGGAGATCATCGACACTTTTGCTGAGGTGAAACAAGAGCGTCACCTTAACCTAGCGTTGACAGACCTCACCGCGCTTCCGGCTATCGAAGCTGACCCTGATCTGCTTAAAAAGGTGTTTTACAACCTGATCGTCAACGCCATCAAGTATACGCCTGATGGTGGCCAGATCAGCGTTATCGGTCAACTCCTCGAGCCGCCCGGCGAGGTCCCCCTCGTCGAAATTCTCGTGCGCGACAGCGGCATCGGCATCGACCCCGAACATCATGAACAGATCTTTGAAAAGTTTTACCAAACCGGTCAGGTTGCCCTCCACTCTTCCGGCGAAACCAAATTCAAGGGCGGCGGACCTGGCTTAGGCTTGGCGGTCGCCCGCGGCATCATCGTGGCCCACGGCGGTCAGGTTTGGGTAGAAAGTGAAAAACATGATGAGAAGAATTTACCCGGCAGCACCTTTCACGTGCTGCTGCCGGTCTGTGCCCCGTCTCAAAGCGTCGGCGAAGAGCGCAGTCGCGATCTCGAAATCGTTTCCCAAACTGCCTAACGGTGAGGCAAATGAATGAATGGTCTCCTCCGGCTCATTGGCTCAAAATCACGGCAATTGATCTGCACACCGCCGGCGAACCCCTGCGTGTCATCCTCGAGGGGTTACCGCCGCTTGCCGGCACCACTATTCTGGAGCGCCGCCGTTATGCCAAGGCGTACTTTGATCATTGGCGCACCGCCTTGATGTGGGAACCACGCGGTCACGCCGATATGTACGGCTGTCTGATCACCGCGCCTGTCTCGCCTGAAGCCGACCTGGGGGTGCTGTTTCTGCACAACGAGGGCTATAGCTCTATGTGCGGGCACGGCATTATCGCCATCGCCAAGCTGGTGGTCGAAACCGGCTTAGTCCCGCTCCAGGAGCCGGAAACCACCGTCAAAATCGATACGCCCGCCGGACTGGTGACAGCCCACGCCCGGGTGGTGGCTGGACAGGTTAAAAGCGTCTACTTTCACAATGTCCCATCTTTTGTGGTGGCGTTGGCTGAGACGGTTGAGGTGCCCGGGCTAGGCCGGGTTCACTATGATTTAGCGTTCGGCGGGGCTTTCTACGTTTACGTCCAGGCTGAAGCGGTGGGCTTGACCTGTACCCCTCAGAATTTTCGAGCTCTGATCGAAATCGGTACGGCGATTAAACAAGCCGTAATCGCCAGCCGACCCATCGAGCATCCCCTGGAGGTAGATTTAGGCTTCCTGTACGGCACAATCTTTATCGGTCCACCTTTGGCCGGGGGCGACAGCCGCAATGTCTGCGTCTTCGCCGAGGGCGAGGTTGATCGCTCGCCCACCGGCACGGGCGTCAGTGGGCGACTGGCCATTCACTACGCCCGCGGTGAGATCAAGCTTCACCAGCCGCTGGTCGTCGAGAGCATTATCGGTAGCCGCTTCACCGGCCGCGTGATCAAGAGCAGCCGCTTTGGACCCTACCCGGCCATCATTCCTGAAATCGAAGGCACGGCCCACATCACTGGCCGGCATGAATTTTTGATCGATCCGGCTGATCCGCTGCGCGACGGCTTTATCTTGCGCTAGCTAACGTCGATGATCACTTTGATGACGTTATCCTGGTAAGCGGTATTCATGGCAAAAGCTTCCGGCGCCTGTTCAAGAGGGAAGCGATGACTGACCATAGGCCCGAAATCGACCGCACCGCCGGCCATCAGTTTGATGGAGCGCGGGTAAGTATGCTTCATCCGCCGGGCCAAACGGATGGTCAGCCCCTTGCGCCGCACGGTTGAGTGTTTCATCCGTAGCTCGTCGGCCTCGGAAATCCCCACAATTACCATCCGGCCACCCATGCGGGCCATATCCGCGGCCTGCTGCACCGAGTGGTCTGCCCAGGCAGCCTCAATCACCACATCGACTCCTCGACCAGCGGTGGCGTCTAAGACTACTTTGGCCGGATCGACCTGATCGCAATTGATCGGAATCGCACCCAACTGCTCGGCTACCGCCAACCGCCAGGGAAATTTATCGCTCACAAAAATTGGCTGGGCCCCAGACAGTTTGACCAGTTCCAGAATACTAAGACCAATGCAACCCGCGCCCAAAATCGCCACGCTGTCCGCCACCCGGATCTTGGCCAAATCCACGGCATGTACGGCGATACCCAACGGCTCCAGGAGAGCCGCACCCATATCATCGATGCTGTCCGGCACCGGGAAACAAGTGCGGGCCGGCATATGCATCCACTGCACCAGGCTGCCTTCATCAGGATAAGAGCCGCAGAAATGGAGATGATAGCACAAGTTGGGATGGCCCAACTCGCACATCTCGCAATGCCAACAAGGCTGGGCCGGATCGACGGCGACACGCATGCCCGGATGGAGCGGCTGGAAATCACCCCCCATCGCCTCCTCGCCGACGGCCTCGATGATCCCGGCGAATTCGTGGCCTAGAGTCAAGGGCGACTCGATCACGTTGTCCCCGATGCGGCCATCCTTGTAAGTGTGTAAATCGCTACCACAAATCCCCACGGCTGTCACTCGCAGCAGCACCTGATCCGGGCCGGGCGGACCGGGATGCGGTACCTCCTCGACGCGCAGGTCGCTAGGACCATGCAGCCGCGCCGCGGTGACAGTGGCGGTGGTTGTGGGTGAACCATTGTTAAGCTGGGTTGAGATCTCCATAGTGATTTATTCCTTTCCTGGCGGCCAGCACCAGCGGCCGTTAGTTTTACGAGCTAGAGCAAAGATATCCAGCACTGCCTCTCGGTTGAGTGGGCCGTAGAGATGGGGAAACAGTGTTTGAGGAGGCGGGTTAAAGCTGGTTTGTTCAGAAGCGTGAACGGGAGGCACCGGCGGCTCGAAGACGAGCCGGGCCGTCAACCGCTGGGGGTCGATAACGAGAACAAGCAGCTCAACGCCAGAATCAGCAAAAAAGGCGTTGGCCACCTCGATCAGCAGTGATTTTTCGGCGGTACAGTGAATGAAGCCTTCTTGCCGGAGCGAGCCGGGCGCATACGGCTGATCCAGCGGTTGGGCTTGATATTCCGCTGCGCCCACCAAATGGTAAATCGGCTGGGTGACGTTCATCAGGCTAAATATGACAGAAGGATACTAAATCCATATAGCACAAAGAGGGGCAGCATGACCAAAGCCATATTGAACGGATCGGGTGTGGGTGTAATCATCGCCGCAGCAATGGCAATGATCAAGACGGCAAACCGCCACTGTTTAATTAAAAATTGCGGCGTGACAATCCCGATCTTTGACATGATAAAAATAATCAACGGCGTTTCAAAACTGACACCAATCCAAAAGATTAAGGAGGTGACAAAGGGAATATACTCATTTGAGCGCCAGTCCGCATCAAAGACATCGGGCAGAAACCCGCTGAGGAAGCCAATGGCGGCGGGGATCAAAATAAACCAGGCGAAAGCCACCCCGGCTAAAAACAGAAGCGTCGCCGACGGCACGCCCCAGATAATATACCGCTTTTCTCCGCTTTCCAGACCCGGCAGAACAAACATCAGGAGTTGGTAAACCAAAAACGGCATCGCCAGAATGACGCCGGCAGTTAACGCTACCCTAAAATAAACAGCAATCCCTTCGGTGGGGCTGATGAGCTGAAGTTGCTGACCGTAAGGGGCAATCAAAAACTGCAGAATTTGCTTGGTAAAAATGGTTGAGATGACAGTTCCGATCAGTACGGCAATCGCGGCCTTGACCAGTCGGTCCCGCAGCTCCTCGAGATGCTCAAGCAAGGTCATCTCGCCGACTAGTCGTTCCAGAGGATTATCCGTCACTTGATTAGTCATCTGTCACCGTGGTTGAGGGTTTAACAGACATCGGTACCGAACCATTAGGTATCGGCAGTGACTCTCCTAACCCACCAGACTCGGCAGGCGTCTCGGTTGTGGTTTCCGCAACGGGCTTCGGGGGGGGCGAAGCAGAGGCGGGGATGGAACTGGTTCGCGGCACAGATGCCGGTTCGGTAGTGCCATTCTGGGGAACTGGAGACTGGAGTGCCGGCTCAATCTTTGATTCTCGAGTCCCGGTCGTTGCCTGCGCTTCCAGGGAGGCTTCGGCGGCAGCCTCAGCGGTGGACGGAGCAACAGGTTTCTGCTGGTTCACCGGATTGATCGAGGCGGTCACTTGCTTGGTTTCGTTGATCAGACTCCGCCCGGCGGTGCCTACCTCGCGTCGAACTCCGGCCAAATCTTGCTTGGCACCTTGTAGTTCGTCCTTGACCTTTTTGAACTCATCCAATTGATTGGAGACGTTGATTTCTCGCTGCCATTCTGCCAGCAGACTGTTGGACATCCGGCGTAGATCGGCCACGAATTTGCCGGCCTTGACGGCAATTTCAGGCAAACGGCGAGGACCGAAGACCATGAGAGCAATAACAAAGATAAAAAGAAGCTCGGGAAGTCCTACGTTTAGAATATCCATACGTATAAACTAACTATCCGACCCGGGATAGATCGGGACGCTCGTCGATAAACAGTTGACACGGGAATTATAATGAAGGATGCGAGAGGATAAAAATTAAGCGGGTACGTTTAGGGCTTGGCGAATTTTGGCTCGATCTCGAGACACCAAACTCCCTAACACGCCATTCACAAAACGAGGCGAACTTTCTCCGCCAAACATTTTAGCCAGCTCGACTGCTTCGTTAATGGCTACTTTGGGTGGAATTTCTGGCTCAAAGAGGAGTTCGTAAATGGCAATCCGTAACACATTGCGGTCAACCGCGGCAATTTGAGAAATAGGCCACTCGGGCGCCAACTCACCTACCACGCTATCCAGGTAGGTTTTATACGTTTGCACGCCCATGACCAAAGACTGAGCGAATCCTTGGGCAGCATCGGGTAACGGTCGATCGTCAAACCTGGCTTCAATTGCAGATTGGGCACTATGGTCTGTAAAATCTAACTCGTATAGCGCTTGTAAAACAAGCGCACGGGCACGACGCCGAACTTTCATAATTCGCTTCCTCTGAATTGCAACTATTTCTGCCGAGTGTTAGGATGTCAATGTTCACCTTCGGCGCAACTCGTTACACCGAAGCATTAAATAAGTTTAGAGTCAAGACAGCTTTACTGCATTGTCAGGCCACCATCAACCGATAAAACCTGGCCAGTGATAAAGGCTGCCTCTTCCGAAGCTAAAAACAAGACGGCTACTGCTACGTCATCAACCGAACCCAAACGACCGATCGGGGTACCGGTGATGACGGATTGAATTTGTTCCGGCGGCAACACTTCTGTTAAAGCGGTGGGAATAAACCCAGGCGCCACAACGTTAACGGTGATCCCTCTAGAGCCAACTTCCTTGGCCAGCGATTTGGTGAAGCCAACAATCCCAGCTTTAGAAGCGGCGTAATTAGTTTGGCCTGCTTGTCCGGCTAGCCCTACCACCGAACTGATATTGATGATCCGCCCTTGTCTCTTCTTCATCATCGGGCGCAAGGCCGCTTTGCTGCAATAGTAGACGCTGGAGAGATTGGAATTAAGTACAGTATCCCAATCTTCGTCCTTCATCGTCATCAACAACTTGTCCCGGGTAGTCCCCGCATTATTTACAAGTATATCAATTTGACCGTAAGTGTCAATAGTTTGCTTGATGAGCTGTTGGGCTTGTTCGCTTTGACTGACATCGGCCTGAATGACGATAGCTTCACCACCGCCGTCTCTGACAGCCGCAACCACACCCTCCGCCGCTTCGGGGCTATTGCGATGATTGACGACCAGCTTAGCCCCTTGCCTGGCTAAAAGGGTAACAATCCCGGCGCCTATGCCTCGGGAACTGCCGGTTACAACCGCTACTTTGCCGGTTAAATCAAACATATACTTACCTTCGGTAGATTAACCCGTTACGCGCTTTGTAGAACCGCTTCGATCTGGGTTGGGCTGTTAACCGCGTGAGCCGTTATTTCTTTGCTCACGCGACGAACCAAACCGGTTAAGACGTCTTTTGGCCCTAACTCAATGAAAGTATCAACTCCCTGATCGACCATCCACTGCACACTATCGGTCCAACGAACGGAGGAGGTTAGCTGCCCTTCCATCTCTTCACGAATGGTCTCTAACGTTGCGAGCGGACGAGCCGTTATGTTAGCGACAACGGGCATTTCTGGCAAGTTAAGCCGGGTGGCATCGATAGCTTGCCGAAATTCATCCGCCACAACCCGCATCAGCACCGAATGGGCAGCGATACTGACGGCCAGTTTGAGGGCTCGCCGGGCTCCGGCTGCTTTGGCCAGTTCGATCCCCCGCTCGACCGCCGAATTATCGCCGGAAATCACAACCTGACCCGGGGCGTTGTAGTTGGCTACTTGCAAACTGCCGCTGCCCTCAGCAGCGACCTGACGGCATATTTCAACGACCTTGTCGTCATCTACTTTCATAATCGCCGCCATGCCGCCCGGATTAAGGTCACCGGCCTTCTTCATCAAGCGACCACGTTCGCGGACCAGCCGTAGTCCGTCTTCAAAACTCAACACCCCGGCCGCCACATAAGCCGAATATTCGCCCAAACTATGGCCAGCCACAAACTGAGGCTGTCGATTATAACCCGCTTCCCTAAGTGCTTGGAGAGCGGCAACACTGGTGGTAAAAATCGCCACCTGAGTGTTGTAGGTATCGTTGAGATCCTCTTCTGGACCTTCAAAGCAGAGCCGGCTCAGCGGAAAAGCCAATAGACTATCCGCCTGTTCAAACACAGCACGGGCTGCCGGTGAAGCTTCGACCAGAGCTTGACCCATTCCCACTTCTTGAGATCCCTGGCCGGGAAAGACAAAGGCAAGTTTTGAGGTTGTCATAGGGCAAAATAAGGACCGTGCAGTCGATTAAACGGCACGGTCGTTTGTCCTTTCAACAAGATGAGTGTTTAACCGGCAGACGACGCTTCTGCCAATTCGGGCAAGACTTGCACGCCATTATAAGTACCGCAATTGCGGCAGACTTGATGAGAAACGTGCAAAACATTGCAAGTGGGGCAACGCACCATCTTTGGCATATTGATCCGCAGGTAATGGGCTCGACGGCGATCCCGCCGAACCCTAGAGACTTTTCGTTTTGGTAAGGCACCCATAATTACTTACTTCCTTTCTAGCACAATTGTCGAGGACAAACTATTCCGTCTACTCGTCGGCGTTTAATTTTTCCAATAGACCGGCCCAACGCAGGTCTACCGTGTCTGTTTGACAATCGCACGTGGCCTCATTCAAGTTTTGACCACACTGCAAACAGATCCCTTTGCAATCCGGCTTACAGTACCGCACACTCTCAGCTTCCAAAGTCGCTGCCTGACGTACGACTTCCCACAAATCCAGAATGTGCTGCTCATTTATGCGATTGGCTTCATCAGCCTCATCCGGAGGCGGCAGCGGTAGGCCGGTGTTGACATCGATGGTAGGGTAGAACTGTTCTTCTAGCTCAATCGTGATCGGAGCGACAAAGAGATCAAGGCAACGACCACATTCCTTCTGAATAGTCGTATCCAACGTGCCGGTAACAAGGATATCGGCCCCAGTCCGCAAAAATCTGATATATCCAACCAGGGGCGTTAGGACCTCGGTATGCTCATCGAGGACGTCCAACGCCATAGTATTAATCTCGTAATGCCGGTCTGCGCCCGTAGTTTCTTTAAGCAGTTGAGAAACATTAAACTGCAGGCCGAACCCATCTATCTTTTTAGGCATAATACACAAGACCTTAATTGTAGAACAAAACGATTAAAACTCAAAATGAGTGCTATTCACCGACACCGGAGGAGGCATGTTCCTGAGCTGTGGGTGCCGATTCTCGACGCGTTTCCTGGACCAATCTGAGGCCGTTCCGCACCGTGGTTAACGTCTTCATCAACTGCTCTTCCAATTCGCTCAACTGGTCAATAATGTAATCGTCGGTTTCGGCTAAGATTTCGTCCGCCTGACGATAGGCGTTTTCTTCGATGGTTTGGGCCCGCTGTTGAGCATAGTTCACCAGTTCGTGCTCTTCTGTCATCTGGCGGGCCTTTTCCCGGGCCATCTCAACCAACCGGTTAGCTTCTTCCTGAGCCTGCAGTAGCATTCGTTCCCGCTCGGCTTCGGTGCGTTTGGCCAGTTTTACTTCTTCGGGAATTGACACGCGCATCTGATCAATGATATCGAGCAACGCGTCTTCCTGCACAATCACGTTGGTCGTGAAGGGCAAGTGAAAACTCTCAGAGACTAAAGCTTCCAGTCGATCTATCAGGTGCAGTATGTCCACAGCGCCCACCTTCTCCTAAATTTAGGAATACCCCAGGTATCAGGTCGTTCCAAATTTCTTTTGCAGCGCCTTAACCACAGCAGGCGGCGCAAGATGATCGATCCGGCCTTGATTGACCGCAATTTCTTTGAGAATACTTGAACTGAGATAGGAATATTCCTGGCTGGCCATCAGGCAAATGGTTTCGATATTGGGTTCTAAAGTATGATTGGCCAACGAAAGCTGTAACTCCCACTCAAAATCCGAGAGTGCCCTGAGCCCTCGCACAATGTACTGGACATTGTACTGTTTGGCAAAATTAACTGTTAACCCGCCATAACGCCCCACCTGGACATTATCCAGGTGAGCTAGCGCTTGCCGTACCAGAGTTAACCGCTCCTCAACAGAGAAAAGTATGTTTTTACTTGGCTTATCGTAGACGCCCACAATGAGTTGATCAAAGAGACGAGCTGCCCGCTCAGCCACATCGATGTGGCCATAAGTGATTGGGTCAAAGGTAGCTGGGTAGACGGCACTTGGCATAGATTTGCCCTTAGCTAAGATCACTTTTGTTAGCCCAAAACTCCGCCACGGCTCGGCTTAGCAGCCGGTTTTCCGGCTTTTCTAAACCAGGATCTTGTTCAAATAGCTGCTGCGCCTCGGTCCGAGCCAAATCCAGCAGCTTAACGTCGGTCAACTGGACCAGTTTTAAATCCGGCAGACCGCTTTGACGCGTACCAAAAAACTCACCTGGACCACGTAGTTTAAGGTCACTCTCCGCCAGTTCAAAGCCATCGTTCGTTTGCTCCACGATTCGTAGCCGGTCTTCCACCTCAGGAGTCTGTTTGTCGGCCAACAGCAGACAGTAGCTTTCATGCTCGCCTCGACCCACCCGCCCGCGGAACTGGTGAAGCTGGGCCAACCCAAACCGATTGGCGCCTTCAATGAGCATCACGGTGGCATTGGGCACGTCGATGCCAACCTCGACCACTGACGTGGAAACCAGAATATGAATTTCTTGGTTCTTGAAAGCTCTCATCACCTTTTCTTTTTCTTCTGATTTCAGTCGCCCGTGCAGCAGCCCGAGCTTGAGTTTGTGAAAAACCTCTTTTTGGAGCCGCTTGTGCTCCTCAATCGCGGCCTTGGCTTCGGTGTTGTCTGTTTCTTCAACCAAGGGGCAGATGATAAAAGCCTGCCGGCCCTTCTCGACCTGAGTTTTGATAAAGCTGTAGGCCCGCTCTCGCTCTCGGGGCATCAACCAGCGAGTCTTAATCGGCTGGCGTCCGGGCGGCATCTCATCGATAATCGACACGTCCAGATCCCCATACAAGGTCAGGGCCAACGTCCGGGGGATCGGCGTCGCGGTCATGACCAGCATGTGGGGATTAAAGCCCTTATCCCGGAGCGTCCCTCGCTGCTCTACCCCGAAGCGATGCTGCTCATCGATGACCGCCAGCCGTAACTGGCTGAACTCAACCTTACCCTGGATCACAGCGTGGGTACCTACCAGGATATCGATCTGGCCCGCGGCCAGAGCCCCCAAAATTTCCTGGCGCGCTTTACCGGTGACACTGCCGGTTAAGAGACGGATATCAAACTCGCGGCCCAGAGCCTCGCCCAGAGCAGTCAGCAAGCGAGCCATCCCTTTAAAGTGCTGTTCGGCCAGGATTTCGGTTGGCGCCAGGATAGCGGCCTGCCCGCCAGCCAGCACGGCCAAAACCATGGCCACCAGCGCGACCACCGTCTTGCCGGAGCCGACATCCCCCTGAACCAGCCGGCTCATCGGTGTACCTTTTTGAAGGTCGACAATGATATCGTCCAGAGCTCGGTGCTGGGAGCCGGTTAACTCAAAGGGCAAAGCGCCGATAAGGCGTTCGACCGTAGCCGCCTCGACCGGGATCGGCTGGGTTTCTTGTTGGCGCCAGGACTGTCGCTGGCGCAAGACGCCAAGCTGGATCATCAGCAGTTCATCAAAGGCCAGCCGACGGCGTGCTTTTTCGAGCGTGTCCCAATCATCGGGAAAGTGAATCTGACGGACAGCTTCATTAAGCGGCAACATTTTGAGCCGGGTGCGGGCCTCGTCGGGCAGATAATCGGGTAAACGACTACTCCAATAACTGACCGCCTGTTTAACCCGATTGCGCAGCCATTTAGCCGTAATTCCCTGCGTTAGCGGGTAGACCGGTACCAGCCGGCCGGTATGAACCAGCTCTTTGTCCAACTCTTCCCACTCCGGCGACTGAAAAGTCAACCGGCCGAGATACTGATCGACCCGGCCGCTTAGCACAATCTGCTTGCCAGGCGTAAGCTGTTTTTCCAGCCAAGGCTGGTTGAACCAGGTCACTTCTATCGTGGCGGTGCCATCGGTCAGAATGGAGGTGATAATAGTCCGATTTTGACGCGACAAGCGCTTGCGGGTCTCCCAGATCTGGCCGATGATGGTCACATCTTCATTACTTTCAAGTTGATTAATCGGCTTCAGTGATCGATAGTCATCGTAGCGGCGCGGATAGAGGCTGAGAAAATCACCCACGCGTTGAACCCCCAACCGGGCCAACTTCTGGGCCATCCCTTCTTTGATTCCCGGTAGCCGCGTTACGGGCGAGTCCAAACCGCTGTCGGCAAACTCTTTGGCCGTCCGGCTATCAGCTTTGGCCACGGGCGAGGGGCCCTGACGATGATGTTGCTCCCGCGGCGGCGCGCCGTTAGCTTTCTCCCCCGTTGGGGCGGAGGGAGTCTCGCGGGTGGGCCGTCCCGGCTTAGCCGCCGGCAGCGAGGCGGCGGCTGGAGCTTCGCTGGACAAGGAGGCTGCCCCGGTATCTAAGCCAGACTCTGGTTCAACCAGCCTGGCTTCTTCAGTTTCGGTTTCCTCCGATTCGTCATCATCGCGGCTTTCGTTAGCACGATGCAGTTTGACTATAATCTGGTGGATGTACTTAGGTCTAGCCGAGTCTGCCACTTGAGGATACCGTTCCAGATAACGGGTCACTTCCTGGACCAAGCTGCGCTGTTCATCGGACGCCACTTCTTGCAGCGCTTCCTCCGACCAGTTAGGGGCCAATTTTTCCAAGCCCCCCATAATGGCTTTGTTACTATAGCCCAGGCGTTTTTCCTGGTTTAGCATCCTGATCAGCTTATCAAAACTGGGAAACATATCTAAAACGTCATTCCTTCGTAAACCACAATACCCAACGCATTTGGCCCAATTCGGGTGGCCAGATCAGGACCATACTGAATAATAGGAAAAGCCAGATTTGGAAAACTCTGCTCCAACCGCTCGCGGAGCAGACGGGCTTCCTTGCTAGGACGGCTACTGCGCTGAATAATAGCGGTTTGTTCCAAGCTATCGAATTCGGTTACAAATTCATACAGCTTATCCATAGCTTTCTCTGTCGTTCGCACCTTCTCAAGCGGGATAATATCGCCATCTTCCATAAAGAGGATTGGCTTGATACTAAGCATTGAACCCAAAACTGCCTGGGCTTTGCCAATCCGTCCGCTCCGTTCCAGATACTCCATTGTTTCAGCATAGAAGATGAGATAGATGTGAGGCATCATCCCCCGCACCAGCTTAACAATATCATCCATATTGGCCCCCTCGTTAGCCGCTTTAGCCGCAGCTCTGACCAGAATGCCCAACCCGACTGATGTCGTCATTGAGTCGAGCACCATGATATTGCAGCGACCTAACAAGGTGTCAGCACCCTGACGGGCCCGCTGAAGCGTTTGGCTCAGATGACTGGAAATATGAATGGAGAGAATTTGATCGGTCTTTTTATGGAGCCGGGCATAGAGTTTCTCAAACTCGGCTGCTGAGGGAGGCTGGCTAACCGGCAGTTGATGGCTGATTTTGGCGCGTTGAAACAGTTCCTCCGTATCCGTTCCCAAACCATCCGGAAACTTTTCAGAGCCCAACTGGATAGTCAGCGGGATGATATGAATACCCAGTTTTTGGACTTCACCCGGCTCAAAATAAGCCGTGCTATCGGTCACGATTTCAACTTTTGCCGACAAGGTTTGGTTTACTCCAACGCGATAATATAGTTAGGTTGAGACTGTCCCCCACTGACAACATCCAGTTGAATATTGGGGTAAAGCATCTCAATTTGGCGAGCCAGGCGCTCAGCTTGAGCCAGGGTACCGCCCGCGCCGAAGTAGATGGTCATCAGATCAAATTTATCTACCGCGAGATAACCCAATACGCTTAAAGCCAGGTCACCGAAATCAGAACCGTCCGCAACCGGCTGCCCATCTAAAGTCGCCTGCCAGGTCACAGACCCATCCAGGCTAGAGGGTGCCACCGGGCTAAGACTGACCGTGCGTACCCGCTGAGCGGCTTCCATCATCCGCCGAACATTTGTTGAAAGGTTAAGTTGCCCGTTAAAGGCCAACAGGGCAGCTATCGCCTGGGGGATGCTGCCGATGGGAAGGACTGCCACGGATTTGCGCGCCGCTGCCGCCGCCTCTTGTGCCTCATCAATTGTAGCCGCAGCCGTGGGCAAAATCAATACCTGGGCCGTTGGAGTTTGCTTAATCGCCTCCGGCAGGGCTGACATATGCTCAACAACTTGGCTCACTTCCTTAAAGATCTCAGCCAGACCCGCGCCTGCAACCAGGGTAATTAGGCTAATGGTGACACTACTGTCATTATACACCCGGGAGTCAAATCTCGAGCGGGCAAATTCCCGAGCCTGGCGAGTCAGATCCTCTACCAAAAGGTTGGTGACTCGACCAAACTGCTCGGCGCGCCGGACAATCTCGATAGGATCGGAGCCGTGCAAATGAACTTTGATCCGTCTGGCACTGCCTACAATCAGGCTTGAACTCCCCAGAGAGCTCAGATCGGCCTGAATTTGCTTGACCGGTAAACGGGTGCCTTCGATGATGAACTGGACTTCATAACCGTAGATATGGCCATTGGGCGAGAACTGGAGTTGCTGATCGGCCAACCCTTCGGCGACTGAAGGTGATTTATCCAGACTTCCATCAAGAAAGCGCAACATACCTTCAAAAATATAAAGCAGACCGAGGCCACCAGAGTCGGTTACTCCAGCTTGAGCCAGAACCGGCAAGAGGCGCGGTGTTTGGACCTGAGCCTGTTTGGCCGCCATCACCATGCTGGCCAAAAGTTCAACCAGATCGGCCTCTGTCGTGGCCGTGCGGGCAGCAGATTCAGCGATTGCCCGCGCCACCGTCAAAATCGTGCCTTCGACCGGATCCAGGACGCTTTGGTAAGCCTGCTCCACGCCCAGCTTGATAGCGTCAGCCAGATCGAGCGCGGTGAACGAGACCTTGCCCACAAAACCAGTGGCCAGTCCCTGCCAAAATTGAGAGAGAATCACCCCGGAGTTGCCCCGCCCACCGAACAGGGCTCCCCGGGCTGCCGCTGCGGCCACTTCCGCCGCACTGGGATTTTCGAGACGCGTCGTCGCCTCGACGGCGGCCTGCATGGTTAGCAGCATATTCGTGCCAGTATCACCGTCCGGAACCGGAAAGACATTTACCCGGTTCACCTGCTCGACGTGGCGGGCCAACCAACGACTACCCGCCTGCAGCAACTGCTGGAGCCCCAGACCGCTGCCTGAAAGCACGAGCCGATTATTTACTTTAAAGCCTGGGAGGCTAACCCTCTTTGACGGCATGGCTCCAACGCCTCCAATTTTTAAAGGCCAGCAGGGTGCTGGCCTTCGTTAAACCAAGAGGCACTATCTTACAACGGTCGAGCCGAAAATGCAAGCTCTCTAATTATGGTAACCCTCAGCCGCCTCACGTGGGGACGCAGCCCGCGTTGTCAAATAGGAAACCAGCGCTGCGGCGAAAGGAGTGATCCCTTTGTAATCGAGTGTCTCCGTGGGAGCCGTTCTCAGGATGCCAAGCAGCGAGCGGACTCGCTCCGGCTGTTGGCTGAGCACGGCCATGGATTGCACATAGGTATGCACGGTAAAGAGCAATGCGCCGGATTGGGCTAGCCGTGACAGAGTTTGGCGTTCGACCCGGAGGTAGCAGCGCTGCCCGGCATTTTCGGGGGTGATCTGACGTTTTAAGATCTCTCTGGCGGCCCGAAAGCGAGGGGCGGCGTTGAGCCGATTGCCGGCGGTCATCGACCAGTTGACCCGCCAGACCGGCCGCTCAGCCTTGAGCCGCCCGAGCAGCAGTTGCGACGGGCGGCCCAACTGCCCGGCAAAGCGGGGTACCGGCTGATGGATGTCGAGAAACGAACGGCCCATTTTTTCATCCAAGCACCAATCGCTGGCAAAGCAGAGTTGTCCGGCGACGAGAGGGAAATCCGCTCCATCATCAGCCATGATCAGCACATCTTCTTGAACCTGCCGCCCCACCCAATCGAGCGGGGTCAGCGGCAGGCTGGCGCTGTCTCCCCAGCGAAAGGTCGTCTCGAAGCCAAGCAAGTGATTGACCCAGGTCCAGCACTCGCCCTCTATTTGCAGCGAGAAAGCATCGGGGTTGTGCCGGACCAGGTCCCGCAGGACCAGGGCCAGCACCTCCCACTGCATGACTTCGGTCTGGGGCCGGGCCTGGAAATAGTAGCCTGGATCGTGGGCCAGGATCTCGGTCTTGAGGGCTATTTCAGCCTGATAACAATCCAGATCAACCTCAATCAAGGGGCGATCATGGAGCGGCGTCGTGCCCATCGTCAGCTCGTACGTATCGCTGGCAAAAGGAAAGTAAGGAAAGGCCATCACTCCTCCTAAGAATAGACGACAGAACCGGCTCAATTAAACAGTTTCTTGACCTCGGGCTTCGTCACTTTGCCCATAGCATTACGCGGCAAATCCTCGATGGTTTGTAAATCGGCCGGAACTTTGTAAGGGGCCAGGCGGGCTTTGGCCCACTCACGCAGCTCCGGGAGGGTTAAGGTTCGATCCGGTTTCAGCACCACCGCGACACTGACCCGCTCCCCCCATTGCTCATCCGGCACTCCGACCACGGCGCACTCTTGCACGGCCGGATGCGTGCGCAGGGTCTCTTCAATTTCCAGGGCCGAAACTTTGTAACCGCCGGTCTTGATAATATCGACCGAATTTCGACCCAAAATCCGGTAGATGCCTTTCTCGCGTACCGCCGTATCACCGGTTCGAAACCAGCCATCGGCCGTGAAAGCCTCGGCGGTCGCTTCCGGACGGCGCCAATACTCCTTAAAAACGTTGGGTCCCTGCACCTGAATTTCGCCCGGGACGCCATCCGCGTCAATGAGGCTGCCGTCATCCGCAGCCAGCCGGATCGTGACGCCCGGTAAAGGCCCACCGACAAAACCCGGCACCCGCTCACCGTGCAGCGGGTTGGAAAGAGCCATACCCATCTCGGTCATTCCGTACCGTTCCAGCAAGCGCTGGCCGGTGATCGTCTCCCACGTTTCCAGGGTACTAACCGGCAGGGCCGCCGAACCCGAGACCATAAGCCGGAACTTGCCACAGGCCTGGGTCATCAACGCCTGCTCCTCAGCCGAGGCTTGACGATAGAAGGCAATCAGCCGATTATAGATGGTGGGGACGGCCATAAAGAGGGTCAAATCACTGTGCACAAAGCGCTCCCAAACCTGCGCGGCCTCGAACTCGGGCAGCATTTCGCAGGTAGCGCCGGCCCACAGGGCACAGGTTAGGACATTGACGATGCCGTGGGTATGGTGCAGCGGCAAAACGTGTAAGATCTGATCGTCGCCGCGCCAGCCCCAGGCTTCAATCAGGTCGGTCACTTGGGCCTGGATATTGGCGTGCGTGGAAACCACCCCTTTAGGCTTGCCGGTTGTCCCGCTGGTATAGAGAATCATGGCCCGGCGCTCAAGCTC
>CALMIS010000274.1 GCA_937864185.1 uncultured Chloroflexota bacterium | reverse complement strand
TCGGCGCCAGCGGCTGTGCGACCGGAGCGCATCTGCACTTTGGCTTGAAGTATCGGGGCCAGTTGGTGGACCCCTTGCGGGGGGAAGTAGGATGTACGGAGTAAGGGGTAAGGAGTAGGTGTCGACCGTCATAACATCGTGGACGGTCTAAGATAATAACCGTCAATGCTTTTGTCTGGAACAAGGCTCACCTGGATAATCTGGCGGCGGTCCGCCAGCGGTCGGCCCTCTTTTTTGCCAACTACCGCCGCAGCCGGCACCCTGGTGCTTTGCAGGGCCATTGCCCCCTTGAAGTGCACACCGCCATCCCGACCCGGACCCTACCCCCTGATTTCACCCTGCCCGACAAACTGCCGATCACCGCCGGTCAGGTCCACTTTCCACCTTGGCTTGTGGTCCAGTTTTTGGGGGTCATTATAAACATCCGCCTAAAGGTGGGGGTTTTAAACCCAATTTACAGACAATAATTGCCGAAAACTTGCAAAAAAATATGCTATAATAGCCCTATTCTTTTTCTCAGCGTTGTTTTTAGGGTCAATCGTAAAACCATGGACTATTATCGGCTTGAGTACGATCTGGAGACTCATCCCAGTATAAAACTGTTGCGTCTGAAGCACGCCCCCCTGATTATCAGCTTTCTACACCAGCAGTTCAAACAGACGCAGCGGATTACGATTTTTCAAGGTGAGCTGACCGAAAAGCTGGAAGATTATCTGGAGCTTCTGCACGAAACCACGCCTGGCCTTTTTCCTCGCCCGGCGCAAGAATATCTGGATCAGTGGTGTAACGAGCACCAATTCTTGCGCAAGTATTATATTCCGGAAAGTGATGAACCTGTGTTCGAATTGTCCCCCTCAGCGGAAAAGGCTCTGGGTTGGCTTGAGGAATTGCGCCACACCGATTTCGTGGGGACCGAGTCCCGCTTTCGGCGAATCTTCGATTTGCTAGAAGAAATGGCTACGCGGGGCACCGAGGATGTTGCCGCTCGGCTGGCCTATTTGGAAAACCAGAAGGCTGCTCTGGAGCAGGAGATCGAGACGATCCGGCGTACCGGGGTCGTCGAGCGCTTTAGCGCTCAGCAGATCCGTGAACGATTTTTCGAGGCGAATGAGACGTTTCGACGCTTGTTGGCCGACTTTCGGCAGGTGGAGCAGAACTTCCGCGAGATTACCCGGCAGGTGCAGCAGCAGCAACTGCAAAGCGATATGCGCAAAGGGGCCGTGGTTGAGCAAGTGTTGGAAGCTGATGAGGAGCTCCGCCAGTCGGATCAAGGGCGCAGCTTTTATGCCTTTTGGCAATTCTTGACTCACGCTCAGCGCCAGGAGGTTTTGCAAAGTTATTTGGATATTATCTACCAACTGCCTGAGATCGAGCCGTTGAGCGATCAACACCACAGCCTGCGTCGCCTCAAACGGAGCTTGCTGGTCGCCGGCGATAAGATTATTCAATCGAACCAGCACTTGGCGGAGCAGTTGCGCCGGATGTTGGATGAACAATACGTGGCCGAGAATCGCCGGGTGAGTGAACTTATCAACGGCATCAAGCGGCTAGCTTTGACGACGGTCGCTGAACCGCCGGCCGATCGGGCTTTTATTGAGCTGGATGATGCGCCGAACTTGGGTCTGCCTTTAGAGCGCCCGCTGTGGGAGCCGTCCAGTACCCCGACTTTTGAGAGCCGTGATCTGGATTTGGGCGCAGTTGATTTATCCCCGGCTGATTTGTCCTATCTGTACAGTCGCGCCTACGTCGATGAAACTCGGCTGCGGCGACAGATCGCCACGCTGCTGCTGCGCCAAGCCAGCGTTAGCTTAGGCCGGTTAACGCAGGACTATCCCATTCAGCAGGGGTTGCCAGAAGTTATTACTTATTTTATGATTGCAGCCGGCAGTGATAAGCACAGCATCGATGAACAGACTCAGGAGCAAGTGCTGCTCTTTAACGGGAGTAATGGCGAGTTAGCCGCCGGTCAGGTGCGGCAGCTGACCTTACCCCAAATCATCTTCAGGCGATAACCGATGGCCGACATTGTCCCTTATGCGCCGGTGGTCCTCAGACTCTTGCAAGGACCGCTTTACCAGGAAAACGGCGAAATCTGGAACTTGCTGCTGCAGTACGAAGCAGCGGTGCAAAGCTATCTGGCTCGGATTGGATTGGCGCTGGTGGTGGCCGAGGTCGACGGTTATGCTTACTTGCACCAGCCCGAGCCTGACAACGACGAAGGGGTAAGTCCGGCGTTGCCTCGCCTCTTGCGCCGGGTGCGTCTTACCTATGATGTCACCCTGTTGTGTGTTTTGCTGCGAGAGCGGCTGCTACAGTTTGAAACCAGGGCCACCGGATCGACGCGGCTGGTGTTGACGGCGGAGCAAATTCGAGAGATGGCCAGCCTCTTTTTTCAAGAGCGAGCTGACGAAGTCCGGTTGTTGCGCGAGCTAGATCGCGTAATCCGGCAGGTTGAAGAGTTGGGCTTTTTGCGCCGGCTGCAAGGGCAAGAGATCGCCTATGAAATTCGGCCGATCCTGAAAGCGCGCATCTCGGCCGACCAGTTGGTCGAAATTAAACAGAAGTTACAGGACTATGCAAATACCGCTGCCTGACTCAGCCCCGGATGGCACTCTAACCGGCTTCCGCCTCCACCGGCTGGAAGTTTACAATTGGGGCACCTTTGGTCAGAAAATATGGACAATGTCTGCGTGCGGTCACACCGCGCTTCTAACCGGGGCCAATGGCGCGGGCAAATCTACCCTGGTGGACGGGCTGTTGACTTTGCTCGTGCCGTTTTCGAAACGTAACTATAACCAGGCCGCCGGCCAAAAACGAGAGCGAGATGAGCGCTCCTATGTGTTGGGGGCGTACGGCAAGGTCCGCGATGATGAGAATTTCGGCTCAAAGGTGCAGTACCTACGCGGCAAGGATAGTTACTCGGTTCTGCTGGGTTACTTTTACAATGCCGTCGACCAGCAAGCCGTTACCCTGGCCCAGGTCTTTTGGGTGGACAGCGCCATTCAAAAAATCTTTGTCGTGGCCACCGTGCCGCTCTCAATTCAGGATCACTTTAGCCGCTTTGAGACTACTCGGCAATTAAAAGAGAGGCTCGGCACGCTAGAGGGCGTCGAGCTGCCCGCCAGCTTCAGCCACTACAGTCGCCGCTTTCGCAAACTATTTGGGCTGCGGTCAGACAAGGCTTTGGATTTATTCAGCCAAACGGTCACCATTAAGGAAGTGGGCAATCTAAACCATTTTGTTCGCACCCACATGCTGGAAAAGACCGATGCCGCTGAAAAAATCGATCAACTGCTTCAAAACTACGATAACCTAAACCGCGCTCATGAGGCGATTATCCGGGCTAGAGAGCAGCTTAAGCAACTCCGCCCCCTGACCAAATTGGCGCATCAGTTCCAACAAGTGGAGCAGACTATCTCGGAGTTGCAGGAATGTCTCGAATTTATCCCTGTGTACTTTGCCGGGCAAAAGTTGGGGTTGCTCGAGCGGGAGATCGCCAGAATTCAGGCTGAGGTGACCCAGGCAGACCATCGCCACACTGAGATTGCGCGGCAGGTCGATGAGTTGCGCCAACAGCAGCGCAGCCTGGATATTGCCCTGGCCAACGACGACATTGAACGCCAGGTGGCCCAGTTGAGCCAAGCCATCGCGCATCAGCAGGAACGGTGGCAGCACCGCCGCAGACAAGTTGGCCGGTATAACCAGCTCGTCGAAAAATTGGGATTGACCGGCTACCGAGACGAGGCCGCGTTCCAACACGCCCGGCAGCAGGCGACCAGAATTGAGCAGGGAGCGACCGGCAAAATCGACGAACTTGAAAAGGAGTGGCGCAGTCTGGAGATGCAGCGCCTCAAGCTCAAAGAGCAAGGGGATGAACTGGATCGCGAGTTAGACTCACTGCGACAGCGCCGCAGCCAGATCCCGTTTCGTAGTCTCGAATTACGTCGTCGCATTTTGGACGCCCTCAAAATTGATGAAAATGAGACCCCTTTTGTCGGGGAGCTGCTCCAGGTGAAAGTTGAAGAAAAAATCTGGGAAGGGGCCATTGAGCGACTGTTGCACGGCTTTGGCCTGCAGCTCCTGGTTCCGGAGCGTCATTATCAGCGCGTGAGCCAGTATGTCAATCAAAATCACCTGGGCGACCGGCTGGTCTTTCAACGCGTGAGTGAGCGTCTGGCGCCGGTCCTGCCCACCGCCGACGCTAACGCCCTGGTCTACAAGTTAGATATCAAACCCAATACCGCTTTTGCGGCGTGGTTAGGGCACGAACTGGTCCGCCATTACGATTACATCTGCTGCGAGGATCTGGCCCAGTTTCGGCGGGAGAAGCGAGCGATTACGCCCGCCGGCTTTATCAAGCGCGGCGACTCGCTGCACGAAAAAGACGACCGGTATGATATTCATGACCGGCGGCGTTATGTGTTGGGCTGGACCAACCAAGATAAGATACGCGCCATAGAAGCCGAGCTTGAGAGGGTTCGACAAAATTATAGCCGGTTGGCGCAGTCTATCCAGGCGGCGGAGCGCGAGAAAAAAACCTGGGAAACGCGTCGAAAACTGGCCCAGGATATCCTTCAGTTTGATGAGTTTGCCGAGATCGACTGGCAGCCGGTTGAGGCGGAGATCCGCTCGTTGGAAGCACAGCGTCAAGCGTTGGAACAAAGCTCCGATCATTACAAGCAACTCAAAGCCCAACACGATGCGGTTACCGAACGCCTGAAACAGGCCGAGCAGGCGCAAAAACAGGTCGAACAGGAGCTTTTTAGCCTCTCTCATTATCTCCAAGATTATCAACGGCAACATCGGGAGGTAGAGGCCAAGGCGCGGGAGATGGCCGCCGATAAGACTCAGCGCCATGCCGAAAAGTTGGAGCGCAATCTTCGCGATGCCGGCTTAACGCTGCAAAATGTCGACCAGTTGCAACGAGCTCAGGCTGAATATTTTCAGCGGCAAGTTAACGAGTTGTATGCTACGCAGAGCGAAGTACGCGGCAAGGTTGAAAAGCTGATGGACCGTTATAAACGAGACTATCCTACCGAAACCGACCACGTCGACGCCTCGGTAGCTGCTATTGAAGAGTTCGAACGAATGTTGGCCACCATTGAGCGCGACGACCTCCCTCGCCACGAAAAAGGGTTCAAGGAGATGCTTAATGACAAAGTGGTCAATAACATCGTTTCATTCAAAAGCGCCCTCGAGGCCGATGAAGCCGAAATTCGGGAAAACATCGTCACTCTCAACCAGTCACTGCGCCACATTAGCTACAGTCCGGCCACCTATATCCAACTTGAAATCGAACCTAATCGTGATGTCGATGTCCGCGAGTTTCGGCATATGCTGACCGCCTGTTTGCCCGATTGGGCCAATCCCGACTACGAGGCCAGCTACAGAGAAATCAAAACCCTGATTGACCGCTTTCAGACCGATGAACGCTGGACCACTAAAGTGACTGATGTCCGCAACTGGCTTGATTTTTCGGCCAGCGAAAAATATCGAGAAGATGATAGTGAGAAGCATCATTACTCCGACTCGTCAGGGAAATCCGGCGGGCAAAAAGCCAAGCTGGCCTATACCATCTTGGCTTCGGCGATTGCCTACCAGTACAACTTGGAGCACGGCCAACCTCGGGCCAAAACCTTCCGGCTGGTGGTGGTCGATGAGGCTTTTAGCAAGTCGGACGAAATCAATGCCCGCTACGCTATGGAACTGTTCAAGAATCTTGAGTTGCAGCTCTTAGTGGTCACCCCGCCCAAGAGCACCGATATCCACATCGTAGAGGACTACATCTCAGCCGTTCATTTTGTGACCAATACCGAGGCCGAAAACGACTCCCGCGTCTATAACCTAACGATGGCGGAATACCAGCAAAAGAAACAGGAGTGGGCGCAAGCCGCTTAAAATGATTACCCCGGCCGAGATTCGGCAAAAAGCCGCCCGTCAGTACCCTGCTTATTTACGGGCCTGGCTCAAAAATGAGCCGTTCTTTCCCTTGGACATTCCCTTCGCCAAAATAAAACCGACGGCTGACTACCTGTCGGTCAGAGCCGGCCTGGAAAAGTTGCTGGCCGAGTCGAAAGAGAAACAAGGCTATGGCTATACCGTCACGCTCGAAACCCGCGCTACCCGACAGTACGGGACCCAATCCTTCCCCACTCAAATTGCCTTCGAAACCGAGGCTGACTATCTGCACGTGCTTAGAAAAACGAATGAAGTAGCCGCCTTCAAACGGGAAGCCGAACTTGTCCGGCGCACGCTGCCGCAGCTCGATGATTGGCTGACTCAAAAGCCCCAGCAGGTCATCGCCTTTGCCGGACGATGGCCAGATTTGTTGAAAGTCTGCCTCTTTTTTTTGGCTCAGCCACGCCCTGATTGCTACATTCGTGAACTGCCGGTCGAGGTTCACACCAAATTTGTAGAGACACACCAAGGTGTCCTGCGGGAACTGCTCGACCGGCTCCTGCCTGCTGAAGCCATCCGGCCGGATGAGGCTCAGTTTGAACGACGCTTCTTTTTGCGCTATGCTGAGCCGCCGGTGCGACTCCGGCTGCTCGACCCAAAGTTGCAGATCCAGTTGTCTTGGCCGGTAACTGATCTAAGTGCGCCGCTTTCTGAAATAGGGGCGCTCAATCTGGCCGGTCAGCGGGTGATCATCACCGAAAACAAAATCAACTTTCTCACCCTTCCCGCCTTGCCCAACAGTCTGGCCTTGTTTGGCGGCGGTTTCCGGGTAGAGCTACTTAAGGAAGTCTCATGGCTGGAAGATTGTGAGTTACTCTATTGGGGCGATCTGGATGGGCAAGGGTTTCAAATTCTGTCGCAACTGCGGCGTTATTTTCCGCGCACCCAGTCGCTGATGATGGACTTGGCGACATTTGAGGCCTTCCGAGAATTTGCCCTACCCGGCACACCCTCCGACCGGCTTGAATTATCACACCTCACCGCGGAGGAGAACGCGCTCTACACCGTATTGGTTGGCCAGAACCTCCGTTTGGAACAAGAGCGGATTAGTCAAACTTTTGTCATTCAACGCCTTCAGCAATTTGAACTGTGATTTCAAAAAAATGTTACCTACGTTCATAAGCCACCAGCGGACTCCGCCAGAGAAAACGACATTGAGTAGAGCAGTTTTTAATAGTGTACTAAAGCGGGGAAATGAAAAACAGCCGGGCTGCCACTACCCGGCTGTTTTTAGGAGAATAACTCAACACACT
>CALMIS010000273.1 GCA_937864185.1 uncultured Chloroflexota bacterium | reverse complement strand
AGGTGGTCTCCATGGACTTTGGGACGGGACCCTTTCGCTGGGCGCTCTTTCAGGGGCAGGATGGTCGATTGGTAACTGCCAGTCAATCGTTCCGCCTTCCCAGCAAAGCTAATGAAGTCGTAAGGGTTGAGGTGTCGCTCGGACCGTAGTTGGTCAATGCCAGAAATTACCTTAGCGGATGGGATAAGGCGCCGGCCAAAACCCGCCGGTACGCCCGTAGAGATTGCCCAGGGTCCCTCGCTTGTCGCCCTACCCAGTTTATCCTTTGGTTAGTGGCAGCCGGCAACCCAAAACTGTTCGTTGAATGATTTACCGCCTGGCCTGCACCTCTCCGCCTCCGGCAGCTACACCCAAACCCAGACCGAAGCGGTTGGGCCGCCGCTTTGCCGCATTGAGCGTGGCTCGTGCGCCTACCATCTCCTGGTCGGCAATCTGGATGGGAGCATTATCTTCCAGGGCGAGGAGGAGCCGCCCTATGATGGCGAGGATAGCCTGATGCATCCGGCTATGCTGCTGCCGCTCGCCCGCCTGAACGAGCTGGTTAAGGCCGAATGGGGGGGAGCTTACCAACTGCGGGTCACCGACACCTACGACTCGCTGCTGGAGCATCACCTCAGCCAACCCGATCTCAGCCGGCGAGCCTCGCTCCATTTTGAAGGCCGGGCGATTGATCTGACCCTCTGGCCCCGCGACTTATCGCAATATGGCCGCTTATGCGCGCTCGCCCATTGTGCCGGCTTTGGCTGGGTGCACAATGAGGGTAATCACTGCCACGCCGCGATCGAGGCGGAGAGCTTGTGTGGCCGGTGCTAGTTTGGACAGATTGGGTGAGAATGATAATCACCAGGCTATAGTCAGGTGTGCTCTTAGCTTGGTCAGTTAATTTCGCCGGATCAAGTAAGGCTGAAAGATGTGCCGCATCAGGGCCACGCCGGCTTGGATGCCGGCTGCATCAAAGGCTCGGCCACTCAATTCTAAATTGATCGGCCACTGCTCACTGACCAGCCAGCATAGCTCCGTTAAAGCCATTTGCTCCTGGGCGCTCTCCGGTCGGGTCAGGACTCCGGCCGCGGCAAAAGCGTCGATCAATTCGGCAAACCCGGCGTAACCCCGGCGGCGCACGGCCTGATAGCGGGCCTGTAAATCAGGGTCGTTGTGCAGCAGGACGGTCATTTCCCGGTAGGCAAAGCGGTAAGCCCAGATCAACTGGTAGTTCTGGACAATCAAGCCCTCAAAATCAGCCAACTCAGGCGCTCGATCGGCCGGCAATTGAAAGGCTTGATCCCACTCAGTAAACAACCGCTCAAACAAGGCCCGGATGATATCCTCTTTATTGCGAAAGTGGTAATAGAGATTCCCCGGGCTGATCTCCGTGGCGGCGGCGATGTGATTGGTCGAGACCGCCCCGGTCCCCTGCTCATTAAAGAGGGCTAACGCCGTGTTGAGGATTTTGTCCCGAGTATTCATAGCTGAGACTCCTTGATTGCCATAACAAGATGATTCCCAGGGCGATTAACCAGCCCAGCCACAGCAGGCTGCCGACCAAGCCGGCCTCGCTCCAATAGGGAAAGCCTGGCATGACGGTAGCCAGCAGTTCGCCTTGAGCCAGGGCGTACACGCCCGCCGTGCCAAAGCCGGCCCAGGCTAACCAGCGCGGGAGCTTGCCCTGACGCAGCAAACTCAAACTCAGCAAGATCAGCCAGAAGACGGTGAACGATTGGCCAATATGCTCGCCCAGCACGACCCCGCCAAAGTGGTGTACCGCTTGAAAGACCGCAGCCACGGCTTCCCGGCTGGCGGCTGTGGCTTCGGGAGCGGTATACAGCCGGGCCAGCACCGGGACCACAAACGGCCAGCGCAGCAAGCCGATCATCTGGGCCACTAGACTGCTCGCCCCAAAAAATAAGGCTAACTTCCCGCTTAGTTGGCCTCTGCTTGAGCCGGCGTGGTCCGCCAAGGCCTGCGGCAGCAGCAAGACGCCCAGTAGGATAGGCAGCCCGACCCAGGCAAAGGCCAGCCAGGTCCAGATCAGCCCGGGGCCACCGGCGGCAAAGCGAGTGAGAATCTCGCCGGTGGGAGCCCGCAGGATATCGGGATAGTCAAAGGTGGTAATCAACAAAGTGTAGGGAATATTCACTAAGATCGCGCCCAGAATAAATAAGGTACCGGTTAACCGCCGGATCTGTGGTTGAGACATCACTTCACCTCCATACAAGCGTTAGAGTAAATACTCTAACAGAATAGAGTATTTACTCTAATTTGTCAAGAGGCGATTCGGGGAACCCTGATAGAAGTGGGAGGGTGAAGCCTTGGATTTCTGGCCAACCAGGATGGCGGATAGAGGCCGTCTTATCGACCTCAAGTTCTCAAAAAACAAAAAAATTCGGGAATT
The DNA here is from genome assembly GCA_937864185.1 of uncultured Chloroflexota bacterium. GTDB lineage: Bacteria > Chloroflexota > Anaerolineae > 4572-78 > J111 > JAGRBY01. The sequence goes on along the minus strand of CALMIS010000273.1, from coordinate 4,168 downwards.
AGGCCATTTTGCTTACTCCAGACTAGTCATGTTAACAGTTATTTTACCGCCCTTTTTCCTGTACACTTTAAAAACTTAGTCTTCCTCAGCCACAAAAGCTGTCCGTTTTCCTAGACAAAAATACCCCATCTTCGAACCCTGTTCTTATTCCTCCACATACGCGGTTAAACAAGAGTAATCTACCTTCACCCAGGAGCAAGGAGCAGCATCTCGAATTAATTGGTCCATCTTCCCCTATCCCGGTCCACCATGAACGGGACCGCAAAAATGTATGCTAGCTAATGCTCTCACTGATCAAGCGTAGAGTTTCTAGCTAAAAAGGACGCGAGGACAATGAAGACCTCAAACAAATTTAATTGTCAGTTTGTAGCTTCACCATACTGGCCATTCATAACCAATCCCCCGACTGACTGCTCGGAAGTAGCGACGCGTCTTAGTCCATCAATCTAGCCAACGAGCCTAAGCTCGTTCCCATTAGCCTAGTTGCTGAAATTTAAAAGTTGGAGGATTAGAAGTGGCCAAAAAAGAAGAGAGTTCCAAAAACGGCTTCATGCGGTTTATGCAATTGTGGTGGGTACCCATTGTCGTGGGCGTCATCAGCTTAGGACCGGTGATCATCCGGATGATTGTGAAACAGGAACCATCGCCCACTACCGAGACCGCCCCGTTACAAACCTTTCAATACTTGGCAAAAGTGCAGGCCCAAGAGACGGGTAAGGCTATTCCCAACGCAACATTTATCATAGAAGTGATTGGCCAAGCCCTGTTAGATGAAGTGACCGACTCAAACGGGGTGGCCAGGATTTCAATTGAGGATTCTCACTTAGGACAACCGGGTAAGCTAACCGTGGAAGCGGCGGGCTATGAACAATATATCCAAAACATCGATTTAACAAAAGACGAGCTTCCCGATCTTATCCAACTTGTGTCTGTATCCGAACCAACGCAAGCCCGCCGCCAAACTGAAGAGCAGTAGTAATCTGGCGGTTCCGCCCGGGTGATAAGCCGGCTATGGTTCCACCAATAAATCTGCCCCTTCTTCAGGCGGACGAAAGCGGGCTGCCTGCTGGTGAATTTCTTGTTCTTCGCTGAACAAGTTTCCCTCGGCTGTTGAGCTGAGCGGCTCTGATGAGGCGGCGGCAGGTCTGGGGCCATTGGGTCTCTTGAGCTCCTCGAACTGGGGCTGTGGCGGCCGCTCCTGAACCGGCTGGATCAGAGGCACGCCGCGGGGGAAGACAACCTCGCGGGCTTCGTCCGGCATCGAGATACCGGCCTCTTCCAGCGCCCGTTTGGTCAACCGAATGAGGGACGACTTTATCTTGATGGGCGCATACAGAGTGGCATCGTACCAGAAATAAACGCGCAAATTAACCGTCGCTGCGCCCAACTCATCCACCAAGACCAACGACTCGGGCGTCTCAAGCACGGCCGGGTGCTCGTCCAACACCTGGGCGATCAACGCCTGCGCCTGCACAATAGACGCATCATAACCAATCCCCACCCCAAACTCAGAGCGCCGATTGGGGTTAGCGGTATAATTTACGATGGTATTTTTGAACACCGTTGAATTTGGGATTTGAATATGGTTTCCGTCGAAGGTCATCAGGATTGTACTCCGGGTGTTCATCTGCTGGACGATGCCGGTGTAACCGGCCACCTCAATCAGGTCTTTGCTGCGAAAGGGCTTTCTCACACTCAAAAGGACGCTGGCCAGAAAATTTTCAGCAATGTCCCGAAAGGCAAAACCGATGACGATCCCCACAATGCCGGTACCGCCTAAGACGGTCAGCGCTAGTCGGGTTAACCCGGCCACTTGCAAGACAAAATAAAGCCCCAATAAAAACACCGGTACGGCCAGCACCCGGGCGGCAATGGTCGACAGTAACGGCGAACCGAGCTTGTCACGCAAGAGATAGTGTAGAAGCTGCGCCGCCAGCCGCATGAGCCACCACGACAACGCCAGCACCACGACCCCAAAGAGGAATAGCGGAATGGCTTGAATAGCGCCGAGCCACAGGGCCCGCATTTCCGCTAAGGCCGGCGAGAAATCCCACTCCCAGCGCGGGTTGACCTCCAGACGATTGACCACGGCGACTACATCCTGAGTATTACGCGCCAAATCTCCGGCCCACTGGCGATGATCTGCTGAAAACGTCGAGCCGTCCAAGAAAACAACGCCATCCCGGACCTCGACTTCCGGGGCGACAAACCATTCCGTGGCTTGCAAAATCCGGGTCAACCGCTCGTCAATCTGCTCATCTTGAGCGATCGGCTGGACATCGACTTGCCCAGGGGCTTCCGCTTCTTCATCGACCTCCGGCGTACCCTCAACCGGTGGCTCTTGCGCCCAGATCCCCGTGGACCACCCCAGCACCGTCCACGTCAGAAAACAAGCAACTAGAATCCGAAGTGTCTTTCCTTGAAAAACCATTGACTCCTCACTCAAGCCGCCATTTCAAAGAGCAGGCTATCTCTCTAATGATAGCTTAGTCAGGAGGCGAGAGCGTCACTCGAGTGGGTAGTGACCGGTCACAAACCGGGCTATTTGTCAAAGAGCAAAATGGCTATTAGTCACCCGTTAGAGTTGGTCTCTCACGAAGACGACTCTTGCTCTTGAGCCTGGAGTTCGGCCCGGCCGATCTTGCCGGTGGGCGTCATCGGCATCTCGGCGATGATCTCGACCAGGGCCGGCCTTTGCTCGGGGGGTAAGAGAGTGCGGCAGTGAGCCAACAGCTCGTCAGGCGTGGCGGCTTGCCCCTCGTACAGGGTCACGATGGCCTTGGGCAAGTGGCCGGCTTGGGGATCTGGCCGGCCGATGACGCAGGCCTGCCGTACCGCCGGATGCCGGTAGAGCGCCTCTTCAATGCCGCGCGGAAAGATCACCCGGCCAGATGAGACGATCCGCTCGGCCCAACGGCCCAGCATATAGATGTAGCCATCGGCATCCATCCGGCCCATATCGCCGGTATGCAGCCAGCCGCCGCGTAGGGTTTCGGCGGTCTTCTCCGGCCGCTGCCAATAGCCCACCATAAAGCCGCCCCGGACAACAATTTCGCCCACCTGGCCGATCGGGACCTCTCGGTCGGCCTCATCCACGATGCGGACCTCCTTGTCCGGCAGCGGCAGCCCGATCGCCAAGACCCGGTCGTCCTCCACCACTTCGGGCAAACCCAGCCCGACAAAGCCGCCCAACTCGCTTTGCCCGTAGCTTTCCACCAGGGGCAGCTTCAGTTCATCCCGCCAGGCCAGCTTGAGGTCCGGCGGCACCGGTCCGCCGCCCGAAACACCGGCTCGCAACCGGGCCGGCGGCCGGCCTCGTTGGCGCGACACGTCCAGGACATCGCGCAGCAAGGTTGGGTTGGCGGCAAACAGCGAGACCCCCAACTCCTCCAAAACTTGCCACCCTCGCTGAGCCTCCCAGCGACTCATCACATTAACCGTGGCGCCGCGGCGCAGACCGGGCAGCAAATTGGCCACCAGATGATAGGAGCTGCTTAAGGCTGTGGGCCCTAACGTGACATCGGCGTTGGTTAGCCGCAGCCGCTCGGCGATGCAGCTGGTAGCTCGATTGGTCGGTTCGTGAGCCAGGACCGCGCCTTTGGGCAGGCCGGTTGTGCCGGAAGTGTAGGAGATGTGGGCCGGGTCGCTCTCCTGGGTAGGATCGGGCGGCGGCGGCGCGGCGCTGTCGAGCAGGGGCTGCCAGACCAAGGCGCCCGGCTGCTCGCCGTCGAGGCAGAGGTAATGCTCGACGCAGGGCATGCTAGGGCGATGCTGATCGATAGTTTCGAAATGGTCGCCGGTGTAGATCAAAACTCTGGGGGTTGAGTCGTTGATGAAGTAAGCGAGGGTGGCTGCGTACTGAACATTGACCAAAGTCACCGCAGCCCCCAACCGCCAGGTGCCAAACATTGCCAGGACGTAGTCCAGACCGTTATGGGCAAAGACACCGACGCGATCACCGCGCCGGACGCCCAATGCAGCCAGCGCACCGGCCACCCGCTCCATCTCCGTGACAGCCTGAGCATAAGTCAGCGTCCGGTCGCGCTCGACCCAGCGGAGGGCCAGTTTATCCGGCGTTCGGTGGGCACCCTGGTAAAGCAAATCTTGGAAAAGCATAAGGTAATCCTCCTGGTTTCCAGATTGGTTCAACGTTTCCAGATTGGTTCAA
>CALMIS010000272.1 GCA_937864185.1 uncultured Chloroflexota bacterium | reverse complement strand
ACGGGATGCAGGCGACCCATCATTTCCCTGGCCGAAACTCGCCGGACGACTTGTCGCCGTTTGCTCAATAGTATTCGTAGTTGTCGCCAGGCTTCAATCCGGCCCCTTAGCGCATCGAGGCCGCGGCCGGTAATCAAGGCATAGGCTAAACCCAACAAGTCGTAAAACAGAATCACCGGGCTGTAAAACAGTAGATACGGGAGTGGGTAGGCCTTGCCGAGCAGCCAATACTTGTTGCGGCCCAACAACCGCGTCTTGAACGGCGAACCTTCTTTAATCGTAGCCGAGTGGGCGTGGTAGACCACAGCTTGAGGCACGTAGGCGCAGTGCCAACCCGCCCACTGAGCCCGCCAAGCGACATCGGCATCCTCGAGATAAACAAAAAAATCATCATCCCACAAGCCAATCTCCAACAACATCTTTCGCCGGTACAAAGCCGCGCCTCCGCATGCGCCAAAAACGGGTCGGACTAACGGCTCGCTCGGCTGCTTGGGGTCACCACTCTCCAAACCCCAGGCAATACCGGCCCGGTCAATCGTAATCCCCGCCGATTCGATCATATCGGGCCGGTCACTGAGCAACATGGTGCTGGCGACCATACCTAGCCGCGCCTCGCTGTCAAGCCCCCGGTAGAGATGGCCCAAACAATCCGGCTCCAGCACAGTATCGTTGTTGAGGATAAAGACGTATTCGGCCTGGGTTGCAATCGTGCCCTGATTGTTAGCCGCGCACAGACCTAGATTGGCCTCATTTTCGATCAGTTTGACCTGAGGGTAGTGCTGCCGCACCCAGGCGACTGAGTCGTCGGTCGAGGCGTTATCGACGACATATGTTTCAAAATCCTGAAAATCTTGAGCAAAGATCGAGGGCAGGCAAAGCTCGAGATGAGGCCGGCCATTCCAATTACAGATGACAATACCAACTTTTGGAGGACAATTTTCCTCAGCTTGAAGATTACTCACCGCTTGCCGCCTCAATACCTGATTCTAGATCGTTTTGACCAGGCCTGTAGTCTATGTTAGAATCGACGCTTGGTCAAAGCGTGGAAGACTGGAAGGATGAAAGCTTGGAAGATCGGAAGATTGATATCATCCTGCTGAATTGGAATGCGGCGGATGATACGCTCGCTTGCCTGGCTCGGATCGCCAGGTGGCGATGGATGCGACCGACGGTTTGGCTCGTTGATAACGCATCTGAAGATGACAGCGTTAATGAGCTTGAGCAAGCCATCCCTGGATTTGGCTCACTTGATATTCACCTAATTCGCAGCATGGTCAATCTCGGTTACGCGGGTGGCAACAATCGCGCTCTTGTCGAGGCCTTGAGCCAAGGGGCTGAGTTGATCCTGCTGCTTAACAATGATGCTATGCTCGACGAGGCTTGTCTAGAGCGCCTGATTAAAACGCTCCAAGCCGACCAGCGACTGGGCCTCATTGGGCCGCCGCTGTACGACACCGACCGGCCGGATCGACTCCTGACGGCCGGCGGGCAAGATTTAATCCGCCACTTGACTTCACACCTAACCAGTCTTGATGGGACCGGCCCGGTTGTGCCGGTGGATTATGTACCCGGCACAGTCTTACTGGTCAGAGCTCAAGTCCTTCGAGCCATCGGCTTACTCGATGACGGCTACTTTTTCAGCGGCGAACTGCCTGATTTTTGCCGGCGAGCCAAGGCGCACGGCTGGCTGAGCGCCGTGGAGACCCGAGCCAGAGCTTATCATGAGGTCAAGCGCTCATCCACCTTACGTCACACCCTCTATCCGTACTATATCATCCGGAACCGATTTCGCTTCATTCGCAAGTTTTGCGGCTGGGACAAACCGTTTTTTTTCGCCTTTTGGACCCTTTACAGTCTGGCATTAGGAGTTAAGCTAAAGTACACTGACCAGGCAGTCATGGCCAGAGCCGTCCGGCTAGGTCTGCTCGATGGACTACGAGGCCGGTTTGGTGGGCAGAATGAACGGGTCTTGGCCTATTGCCAGGCGCTCTAACCAGAGAGATTTTGGCTTTGAACGTACTCTATCACATCACCAACCTTCCACCCAAAATTCCGCAAACCGAGGCTGCTCGACAGGAGCTTGACGCCTTGCGACACCATTTTGGCGGGGATCTGATTCACCTCAACCCCAATCAGCACTCGCCGATCTACCTCCCCCGGTTACTGTTCGGTTTTCACCAACTAAAGCGTGTTCGCGCCGCCGAGGCCGACCATCACCTCCACCACCTTTACAATGCCGATCCGTTTCCTTTTCCTCTTGTTTACTGGCTCCGCCGGCCGGTCATTTACTCAATCAGCAGCGGGTTGGGAACCCGGGTTCCCAATGTTGCCTATTTTAACCGGCTAGCGGCAGTAACGGTCTCGGATGAACGCAGTTGGGCTCGTTTACGTGGGTGGGGCGTGCAAAACAGCTTTTTAGTTCGACCTGGGGTAGACACCCGCGGCTTTAATCCCGCGCCGCTGCCACTAAAGTCCGAGATTCGAGTGATGGTCGGCTCGGCCCCATGGCTGACCAGCCAATTTCGCAGCAAAGGCATCGATGCGCTGCTGGAGGCAGCCCGGCAAGAACCTCGGTTGCGCTTAGTCTTTCTGTGGCGCGGCGTTTTAGCAAAAGAGATACAAGCCCGGGTTAACCGGCACAAACTTGATTCACAGGTCGAGATCATCAATCGCCGGACTGACGTCAACCAGGTACTCGCCGGGGTCCATGCCAGTGTCACCCTGGTGACCGATCCGGCCATCATCCGCTCTTATCCCCACTCGCTGATCGAGTCCCTGGCGGCCGGCAAACCGGTGCTAACTAGCCGCTCGATACCGATGGCCGAATATGTGGAGTCGCACAGATGCGGGGTGGTGGTTGAAGCGGTCACAGTGGAGGCTATCCTGACCGGATTAGAGCAGTTGATTCAAGACTACGCCGGTCTCCAAGCGGCCGCTACCAGAATCGGTGCCCGAGATTTCTCCCCGGCAGCGATGCTCGATTCATTTCGGGCCGTTTATGACGCCGTACTAAACCTTGAACTTAGAAGTGAATCTAATAAATGAGACTCTTGCAGCCTTTTCTGACGAACAGGAACCCAGTTTCCCAGACCATTGATTTTTTTAGCCGTACTGCCAGAGGCAAGCGTCATTTGCCGCCCGTCTGGCTGCGCGATGTCGGTCCCAGCAATTTCGAGGCCACCGGTCAAGAATTTCTGCGCTACTTTATCGAACTGGCTGGCCTCAAACCGGTTGAGCGAGTCTTAGATATCGGCTGTGGATCAGGTCGAATGGCTTTACCGTTGACCGGTTACTTTACCAGAGCAGGCTCGTATGTGGGCCTAGACGTGACCAGAAGCTCGATTGTATGGTGCCGGCAGCAGATCACCTCTCGATTCTCGAATTTTCAGTTTTTGCATTCCGATTTATACAATCTACGCTACAATCCGCAGGGTCGGCTCGAGGCTAAAGACTATGTCTTTCCCCTTAGTTCGGCCAGCTTTGACTTTATTTTTTTGACATCCGTATTCACTCACTTGCTGCCGGAAGACACAGCGCAATACCTGCGCGAAATAGCGCGATTGCTACAACCAGACGGTCGTTGCCTAGCTACCTTTTTCTTGCTTAATGAAGCGCAGGAGGCTTTCGCCAAACAAGGCCTGAACGATATCAACTTTCAATACGGTCCTGGTCCGCACCGACTTCGCGATAAAGCGATTCCGGAAAGCGCGGTAGCATATCAAGAGACGTATCTGAGCAAACTCCTTGACACTTGCGGGTTAACGCCGGTTTTGCCGATTTACTACGGACAATGGAGCGGGCGATCGGACGGCTTGTCTTATCAAGATATTTTGCTGCTAAAACGACGAAATGATTTGACAGATGTTTCCTCCACCTAAGGTAACCGTTGTTATCCCTAACTGGAATACGGCTCGCTGGCTGCCGGGCTGTCTGAATGGCCTGCGGGAGCAAACCTTCCGAGATTTCCAGATTGTGCTGGTCGATAATGGTTCAGAGGATGAGTCTGTTGAGTTAGTTACCCAGGGTTATCCTGAGGTTAAGCTTATTCGCTTTCCGACGAATCTAGGTTTTGCCAAAGCCGCCAATGCCGGTCTTGAGTGGGCCCAAAGCGAATATATCGCCTTACTGAATGTTGACACTATACCGCAGCCTGCCTGGTTGGCGACCTTGGTTGAAGTAATGGACCGCAGTCCGGCTGAGATAGGCAGCGTCACGTCCAAGATGCTGTCGTTGGATAATCCAACTCTTATTGACGATGCCGGCAATTTGTTTAGTTGGTACGGCTCGGCTCAAAAACGAGGTCAAGGACAGCCAGCGACAGCTTTTAACCACCTTGAGGAAGTGCTGTCCGGCAGTGGTGGAGCCACCCTTTACCGGCGTTCCTTTTTTGAGGCAGTGGGTAAGTTTGACGAAGACTTTGTTAGCTATTTAGAAGATGTCGATTTGGGCTTACGGGGGCAGTTGCTCGGCTATCGCTGCCTATTCGTGCCGGGGGCCGAGATCTGGCACAAATGGAGCGGCGGCGCCATCCCCCGCCCAACGTATGTGACCTATAGCACCCGCAATCGAGCAGCGCTGCTGTTAAAAAATGTACCAGGCAAGTTACTATTAAAACATTGGCGAACAATCTTGTATGGACAACTGTATTTTTTCTTGGTCTATAAACACCCTTTCGCTTCCCTGCGAGGCTATGTAGCCTTGGTTTATACTCTAGTGACAATTCTGAAAACACGATTTACTCTTCAACAACAGAAAAAAATTTCAACCGCAACTTTAGAGCACACCATTTCTGACCAACTGAGTGAACCGGCGCTCACCGAAATTGTTCGTTTGAAATTCAATAGCAGAGCAGTGGAGGCAAACCCATCGCCAGTAGAAAACAAGCTTTTCGAGTAGAGTCCGGACAAATAAATTTTAAGGTTATCGGCCTTTTTTGGCTTTCGCAAAAAAAGGAGTGTGGTATAATACGGGCAAATAATGGTTGGTGGGGGAGAGACATGAATTCGAACAAAATCGCTGTTGAATTTGTGAGACACGTCCTTCGGCGCCATCCCGGCGCGAATAGTTTCCCTACGATCTACGACGCTATGTCGCGTGAGGCATGCTTGCGCTCATTTCATAACCTTGGTCACCAAGAACTGGCTATAGCTGGTGTATCTTTTTCTTTACTTGATACAAATAAGTTAGAGAACCTTATTTCAGAGGCTAAAAGCATCATTTGAGGGACCGCAAAAGCGCAGACTCCCTACTTTATCTTACCCACTCTGATTTTAAAGAATTGTAATTTTATGAAATCATAAAATTACAATTTCATAAAACCAAAAATCCTCTCTTTGAGAGTATCAATATCTTCACTGCTCAAATCCTCTAATATCGTTTCTCCTTTTTTTTCGAACAAGGCTGTCATAAGATCGATGGCAACCCCTGCGATCTCGCTCCGATTTATGGTGAAATGGTCATTAATGAGTAGATGCAACCGGCTCAAATTACGATTTTCGTTCTGAGTTAAATGAATGGTTGTTGGCTTACGCTGGACTTTTTTGGGGGGACGCCCTAAGGATTTGATAGGGCGTTTACTCTTCTGCTCTTGAACATCATACAGTTGAGCAAAGGTGCCGCCATCTTCGCGACTCGATCTTTTTGCGGCCATTATTTCATCTCCTCAATGACCTGTTCTACAAGGTCAACATCAACGATCGATACTCTATGGATTAACGCCGCCGGCAAAATATTCAACCCCAAGACACAGATGGCGCGAGGCATACCTTTACTCTGATTATAAACCAGGGCCAGAGCATCATCGGTAAAAAGTGGCTTTTGGCGACCAGCCACCATGACACGGAAATTAATCATGGACCGGGTATCTTCAAAATGAAGCGGCTCCAATGTTGACCGAGTAGCTACCCGCGAGGCTAAGGCTCGCTTCAACCGAAGTTTGTTACGTAGCTCATTCTGGCCAATCATTACAATCTGAATCAGTTTTTGAGTGTTAGTCTCAAAATTAAGGAGTTGCCGGATAAGCTCAAATTGAGGTCCAATCAGACCTTGCGCTTCGTCAATAATCAACAAAACGGTCTTATCTTCTTTAAATGCCTCGATCAAAAATTCTTCAAAGGCGGCAAGCTGAACTAATTTGCTCCGTTTAGGTTTTATGCCAAACTCGGCACAAATATTCTTGAGAAACTGAAAGTCCGACGGATAGAGCGGTGTAGGAATATAGGCCGTTTCATAGTCTTCCCGATCTCGATAGATCTGATAAAGCCGCCGAGCAACAGTTGTCTTACCAACCCCAACATCACCAAAAATAACAGACAAACCCTGACGTTGTTCCATGGCATAAGTCACCTTAGCCAGAGTAGCTTTATGTTGCAGAGAAACATAGAAGTATCTGGGGTCGGGTGAGAGAGAAAATGGAGGCTCTACTAACCCCAGGGGACTTAAATCGAGCATGTATTAGGTTACCTCCGGACAACTTAGGGCTAATTATAACACCTACCTCCCAAAGTTACAAGTAAGTTTTGACATTATGTATTGTTATGCCTATAATTTTGATTATTGAGGCGTAGTTTAATATAAGAGGAAGATTCATCCTCCAAAATTGGCTAAGACGTTAACGCAGAAAAAAAGGCTCGTAGTGTACGAGCCTTTGGTGGAGGCTATCCGGGGTAGTTTAGAAGGTTGCCGCCTTCAGACTACAATCCGAATAACGTATATTGAACAGGTTTTCGCATCCCCTGTTAAAAATAAATATACATAAAGATTATCCTCCTGTCAAGTTACGTGCGGTCAACTTTGCCTCAAATTGTTGAGCACTCCCGTCGACGGTCATCCTATCTGGTCCGTTGACACAGCAAAGAGGCCTGGCATGTCTGATTTTTCAATACACCCCGTTTATTTAAGCGCACGAGCTGCTATTATCGCTCCAGAACGTGCGATTCCTGTTTCTCTATATTTCACTCAAAAGTGGTTACCCCGCCTAGGACCGGAGCGTTGGTGCTTGGTGGTCCTACTGCGAAGTCTGTGCATCGACAACAAACGCCGAGCTGATGGCACTAAACGCGTAACTGTTAGCTGGCGCGAGTTAGCCGAGAAACTGGACGTTCACGAAGAAACTGTGGCTAGCTGGCTTAAACATGAACCGATTCCCAATGATAAGCCCTGGCGACGGATTATTCCATCGGATGATAAGGCCCAGAGCTTAGCGCTATTTATTCCCCGCTTGCGTTATGCCTACGAAACCAAGAATGGTAAAACCCGTCGAACGGGGTTTCTCCTAGAAGTATTGATGGAAGACCATGTAGTCCCTGAGGACACTGCCCGTCTGCGTAAACAAATTGAGATTATGCGAATGGAACAGAGTGAGTTAGGTCTAGAAACTTACCGTCTCAATGACGTCGTGAATAGTACTCAATCCGATTTACCGGTTACTCATCATAAACAGCAAAATCCTGATTTACATAACATGAATCGGGATTCCGTAGAATTACCCCAGTTAGCTAATCCAAGCGAACTGGATTTACATAACTATAAAGTAAATCGGAGTAATCTGGATTTACCGCCCAGTGTGAAACCAGAAAAATCCCGCTCAGATAGTTATGTAAATCTCCCTTTCACAGAATTACTTGACCATAAATCGGAGATTCATGGAAAGAACGTTAACGAACTAATTCAATTAATTAAAGAAATAAAACAAAAACAGATTCGGAAAAATATTCGTCGCGAAATATTCGAACCAATCATTACCCTTACAGAAAGCCTACTGGAAGATTCACATTCGACAGCTATGCTGTATAAAGTTCTTAATGCCCTTTATCCAGAACGACTTGATTTATTTCTTGCCGCTGTGCATGAGAGTCTTACGGCCGCCGAAACTGACCCAAATGTTAATCGAGGCGCTGTCTTTGTGCGAGCGATTCAAGATTATACGGCGACTGCGGGGATTGAGCTGGGGTTTGGTCGAGTATCGACTGGTTCTTTTGAACCGCAAAATTCGGATGGGAACCCGGGTTCCCATCCGAATTTTGTTTCACCGAGTTCAATCATGCCTTCGACAAGTGAGGCTATATGGGCGGAGACTCAACTGGCTCTGCGTCGACAGATGACGCAGGCTACCTATGATGCCATAGTTCAAGGAACCAGATTACTTGGTCATACCGATAATCGTTACATCGTTGGCGTGCATACCGAAACAGCACGTCAATGGCTAGAGAATCGACTCCGCAATATTGTCGAGCGGGCCCTGTCGACCGTCGTTGGTGAAGTGGTACAAATTGATTTTGTCTTAACCAATAGTTTGATTTAACAGGCTAGTAAAAGCGACCTGTAAGAGGATTAGTGGCTTTTTGAGGCCCTAGATAACCGTTAAAAGTGCATTTGATTTAGTGTGTTATTTTATGTATAGTCATATTGGTTTTCAATACGGCTTTTGGCTCTTAAAGAGCCAGGGAAGCAGACAAGGGTAAGCCATGCGCGTTGTTTCATTGGCAAATTTGAAGGGAGGGTCGGCTAAAAGCACGACGACGTTCAATTTAGCCGGGGCATTAACTGAACAAGGATACCGCGTCTTGTGCATTGATTTAGATCCCCAAAAGACGCTAGGAGAGGCATTTTTTGGGGTTTATGCGGGTCACGAGACGCTTTCATCGGTGTTGATCAATGACTCGTTGTTGGATGCAACTATTCAGTCTACCGCTTTTGAGAGGCTAGAGATTATTCCGGCTGATGATGGGTTAAAGGGGATTAAGAGTGGCCAGACTCAACTTGAGGGGGGAGAATTACGACTGAGAAGCTGTCTAATGCGTCTGAAGAGCCTAGTATCCGCCAACGGTCATAGCAAGGTAGATTGGATTTTGATCGATTGCCCTCCCAGTTTGGATCGGTTAACAATGAATGCCTTGGCGGCCAGTGATTATGTTCTCATTCCCGTAGATCCAGGGGCCGGGGGACGGGGCGCCCTTGGCGATACCATGCAATATGTTTATTCAGCCCAGAAATGGTACAATCCTACCCTCAAGGTACTGGGCTTGGCAATTAGTAACACCGACCCTCGCACGATTTACGATCAAACCACAGAGCAGGTGGTTAGAGATATGTACGGCGATTTGGTCTTTAAGGCTGTTATAACTGCCTCTGTTCGAATAAGAGAGGCTGCAGAGATGCAAGTACCACTCGTATACTGTCCGGGCGGCGAATTTACCCGGTATGCTAACATGTACCGCGCCCTCCGGGATGAAATACTTGAAAGAGTGAGTTAGACTATGGCTAGACGCAAGGTGAGTATTCAACATAACTTAGGGGCTAAGGGGGTTTCTGTCTTTCAGTCCGATGTAAGCAGTGCTATCGACGATTTATCTAGCCGTATGTCAAAAGCAGATGTAGGTTTCAAACCCACAGATCAACGCGTCTATCAAATTGACCTTGACCGTATCTTTCCCGATTTGTCTCAGCCTCGCCACTTGCTACCCCATGACCTGCGGTCAGCCCTTGAAGAAAAAATAATGACGCCGGCCGATGTAATCGAGGAACTGTTGGATCGGGCTAGTCAAGATGATCTAGTGGCTCAGTTAGTTCTAGGGGGCAAACAGGAGAGTCTGGTCGACGAAGACGATGAGGTTGTAGAGGATAGCGGCTTACTGGCTCTGGCTCAATCAATCCTGGAGGTGGGGCTACGCCAGCCTCTTAATGTTTACCGCATCGATGATATTGTTCGGCCTGATCAGCCGATTTATCGTTTGGGCGAAGGTGAGCGCCGTTTCTGGGCTCATCATCTCCTTGTGCAGCAAGGTTATGAGCAGTTTAAGATGGTTCGTTGTATCGTCGAGCCTCTACCGCCGGATGAAGAGATTATCCATCAGCGCCAGGAGGCCGAGAATGCCGCCAGAGTTGATCTGCCGGCCATCGCTCGAGCCCGGTCGATGCTACGGATCAAGGATCGGTTAACCGTAGAAATGGGAACCCGGGTTCCCGGCGAGAACACAATCCGGCTACCCAGCCAACGAGAACTCCAAGTGGCAGTGGGCCACCGTGTCAAAAGTTTTACCGGAAGAGCCATCGGCGATCGGATGGTCCGAAACTATCTGGCTCTACTTAATTTATCACCGGAAGCGCAAGATATTGTTGAGGCGGCCCAATTGACCGAAAAGCAACTCAGACCGGTGATGCGCTTGGGTACGGAAGCGGAGCGACTGGCCATGGTTAAGCAAATCGTTGAAAAAAAACTTAGCGGTCGCCAGGTACTGCAAAGGGTGGTCCCTCCAGCGCCTCGCTCATCTTCACTCAGAGAGATATCCCAAACTAGCGTGGAGCAAAGATTTGAGAAACGACTGCTAGACGCAGCAAAGACGGTTTATGATTTGTTTAATCTTCCTCAGGAGAATTATGACGAAGCTATCACCCTGTTAGCGGTGAAAGCCCAGGATACAAAAGTTCGGCAAGCCATCGAGTCGCTGCGGGGCACATTGGAGCAAATTTTGACTCGAGTGGGAGACCTAACCGATTCTAAAGAGGTTGAAGTCAGTCTGCAGGTGATTGAACCACCTCTGACGGGGCTCGAAATGCATTTGCCGGCTGACAAATTGCGCATATTTACCGACGCTGCTTTGACAGGCGACCAAATCCTGGAGCGTCTCCTCGACTGGCGGCAAAATGATCCAGTCTTAGGGAGCCGGCTTGAGCCTTTTTTCAATCGCGTTGAATCAGTTGCTGAGGCTCTTCGGGCCGGTGAGGGTATGGCGCTGCCGGTATTAACCGGAAAGAAGAATCAACGTTATCCCGAGGCTGTAGTCTATAGTGTCGAGTTGGGCGCCTCGGTGTATTGGGCTCATCAGCTACTTTTGCTTAGGGGGCAAACCAGCTTCAAAAAAATGCACGCCATTATTGACGATGAAGTGGCTTACTGAGTGGCAGGTCGGGGAACCCAGGTTCCAGGTCGAGAGAGCCGGTAGAGATACCGGCTTTTTTTCCCTTTTTGATCCCTTTCAGTAGGTCTTGAAACTGTCACTTACGGGTACAAATTTGCGACCTTCCTCATAAGTCTGCCTCAACTCCTTCAATTTACTCGAAGATTGTATTAACTGTTATCCTTTCAAATCCTTATTAAGGAATAATTCTGATATTGTAGTTTGCAAGTGATATTTATATCAATTTGCTGGAGGTTTTTCATGCCTCTGAACTTTGGATGACTTGATCACCTAAGCGGTTGTGAACTAACCTGGTCGCTGTGCAACTTTTAGGCTATTTTGATCTGTGCTAAAATGTGCCGTCGTCGAGCGGTCTAGAGTCGGATTTTTTGAACCCCTTTCTGTTTAAGAAAGATAGTGAGGTAACTTGGTGGTCACTGTTGAAAAAACGCCAGGAGGGTTAGTTGTTTCGGTGGAAAGCGACTTGTCGCTTATAACACGGATTCGCTATTTGACCGTCAGCACCCTTGGGCACTTGCTTGAACTATGGCAGTACCGGGAGCTAATTAGAAATCTGGTGGTCCGGGATTTGAAAGTTCGCTATCGAAACTCTGTTTTGGGGATCCTATGGTCGTTGTTTAATCCTTTGCTGATGATGCTCGTTTTTACTCTGGTATTTACGGTTATGACCAGGCCCTATAGCGTCGATAAATTTCCGATTTTTGTTCTATGTGCGATTCTTCCCTGGAACTTTTTTTCAGCGGCAGTGATTGGCTCAATCCGAAGCATTATCGACAATTCTGCTTTGGTCAACAAGGTCTATTTTCCAAGAGAGATTCTGACAATCTCGGTTATTCTGGCCGGGTTAGTCAATTTTCTGATAGCCTTACTGGTTCTTTTTCCTCTGCTGTTTATTTTTCAGATATCTCTAACTCCCTGGATTCTGTTTTTGCCGGCGATCGTTGTCGTGCAGCTTCTGTTCACCTTAGGTTTTGGCATGTTAATGGCTACAGCCAACGTCTTTTACCGGGACACTCAAGTGATTATGGAAGTGCTGATGTTGGCCTGGTTTTTTATGACCCCGATCTTTTACCCGTTTAGTATTCTTAATAATGACTATCAACTTTGGGAAGGTGTAAGTATCGATATTTCACGCTGGGCCCGCATCCTCAATCCCATGGCTTCGATCATTGAGAACTACCGTACCATTTTATATAATGGGGCACCGCCTGAGCCTTATTTCTTTTTTCGTACATTTTTGACCGCGCTAGGAATGTTTGTCGTGGGTTTGCTAGTATTTAGAATCTATAGCCGTAGATTTGGCGAAGAGGTGTAAACACTTGAGTGAACCAGTTATTAGTTTCGAAAATGTTTCCAAACAGTTTAAATTGTCTAAACTCAGGGTTCGCTCACTCCAAGAGATGTTTGTGTCGATCTTTAACAAAGAAATGCGCGGGCGTCAATCCTTTTTTGCCCTCAAGAATGTTAGTTTCGAGGTATACGGAGGGGAAACTCTTGGTATTTTAGGAGCAAATGGATCAGGTAAAAGTACTGTTCTAAAATTGATTAGCCGGATTATTGATCCGACGGCTGGAAAGATAAGAATCTCTGGACGTTTGTCCGCATTACTAGAGTTAGGCGCCGGATTTCACCCTGACTTAACCGGTCGAGAAAATGTTTATCTGAATGGCTCAATTTTGGGTTTGAGCCGCAAAGTCATGGATCGGAAAATTGACGATATCATCGAATTTGCCGGGATTGGCGATTTCATAGAGGTCCCAATCAGAAATTACTCGTCGGGAATGCAAATGCGATTAGGTTTCTCTGTGGCGGCACACGTAGACCCGCAAATCATTCTGGTGGACGAAGTTCTGGCCGTTGGAGATTATGAATTTCAGCTCAAGTGTTTGGATCGCATTGGCCACCTTCAGCAGCAAGGGGTGACGATCATTTTTGTTTCACATGATCTAAAGGCTGTTCAGAATCTCTGCACTCGGGCAATCTTACTTGACCACGGGACTATTCAAGCCGATGGAGATGTTGCAGGAATCATTCAACAGATAAAAAGTAAGCACGTTTCAGATACAAACGAGTATCAATCGGGGTCAAATGTAGCTGACCTAGTGACAATTTAATCGATATTTAGACAAGCCCTTGTTAGTCTCGATATGGTGATGACTCGACAAACAGGGGCTCTTTCTCTATGAGTCTAGATGGTTGAGCGGAGGTAGAAAGTTCCTGCCGTTTTAGCCGATAAAGCATCTCTTCGACAAGAAGCCGGTTGGTGGCAATCAAATCGGCAATGATTCCCAGAATGATTAGCAAGAATCCAATTGTTAATGAAGTTCCCCCAATTGCCACCGACTGAATGTATCGAGCCACACCGGTGGCGCCCACAAAGTAGAGAATTATGAATCTACTAAGTAGAAGAGCCCCTATTAACAAAAAAGGCAAGCTAAAGTAAAGAAACGTGCGAAAAGGCTCATACAGCGCGTACAGGCGTAGAATTGTAGCGGCTGAATGCTTGACGTAAGACCAGTTACTTTTAATTAAACGGGACTCTCGCAATGGGGGGTTGGTCCGGACCGGAACACTAACCACTCGTAATCCCTTTTTGCCGGCTTGAATAATGGTTTCCAGGGTGTAGGTATAACGGGTCAGCACTGACATTCGTAAGGCCGCCTCGCGAGAATAGGCCCGGAAGCCGCTGGTGGCATCGGGTACATTGGTGCCCGACACCAGGCGTACAACCCAACTGCCCCAGTGTTGCAACTTCTTCTTAAACGGTGAAAAGTGCGCTATCGTATGGGTTTGGCGGTTGCCAATGACGATATCGGCTTCGCCGCGTAGAATGGGGGCGATTAAGTGGGGAATCTGATCACCGGGATACTGGTTGTCTCCATCCGTGTTGACGATGATATCGGCCCCGAGTTTGAGCGCAGTCTCGAGGCCGGTTTGAAAGGCGGTGGCCAGGCCTAAGTTTTGATTGTGCCGGACCACATGGTCCACTCCAAGGGATTTAGCCAAATCAGCGGTCTTGTCCTGACTCCCATCATCGATAACTAGAGTTTCTATACGGCTAATACTCGGCAAGACAAAAGGAAAACTATTGACGACTGCCGGGAGTGTTTCAACTTCGTTGTAACAAGGGATTTGAATAATCAAAAACATAGGATTACGGCTCACATGGAAACCAATCAGGACTTCGGTCAACTTCTGATCCTGTGGTTAGTTGGGCCAATGTCAACGTCTCTGAGTCGGTCAAGTCCAGAGCAAACAGTTGCCAAGGACCGTTTCGACTGCTTGAAAAGATTAAGCGGTTGTCTGGAATAGAAACAGGTGTAGCCTCGTTAGAGTCCGGCAATGAGACAACAACATTAACGGCTTGCGTCTCAACGTCGACTGCATAAATCTCTCCATCACTGATGAAAAGCAACTGCTGACCGCTAGTTGACCAAGCAAGATCACCTTTCAACTGATCTAGTGAAGTCAGTTGTGTAATTTGTAGACTTTCGAGATCCACTAAGTAGACTTCATCCTGACCGCTTCGTTCAGATAGAAAAGCAACTCTAGACCCGTCGGGTGACCACACCGGTTCGGTATCATCCGCAGCATTAACCACTACCTGTTTAAGGTTGGTTCCGTCAGTGTCGATCACATAAATATCGTAATTGTCATCTAACGGATTCCCGTTGGCATCCCCGTTTGATTGAAACACTATTTGGTTTCCATCGGGCGACCAGTTCGGCTTAACGTTATCACCCAATCGGCTTGGACCCAACTGACGTTGCTGTGAACCATCGGCGTTCATAACATAGATCTGAAAGCCATGCTCAGGGTCACGGTTCGAAGCAAAAACAATTTGCGTCCCGTCTGGCGACCAATCCGGGTCAAGGTCAAAACCAGAGCTATCGGTGAGCTTTTGTATCTCACCGCTGTCAATTCTAAGGCTAAAGATGTTGATACTCTGATCCCGGTTCGAGTTAAACACTAAGCATCCTTCAATATCAACCTGGGTCTCTGTAATCGCTGTCTCAGTCAACGTCTTAGCGGTAGGGATTGGAGAAACGGGGGAGACTGGAGAAACAAAGGGATCAATTGTTTCTGTAGACGAGGTGGCTGGGAGATCCCCATTCGCTGCGGACTCTCGCATCGATTCTTGAGTGAAAAATAATAAGCCAGCACCGATAGCTATTAAGAGAAAGCTGGTTAATATTACAGCCGATTTATATCGCTTCAAGCTCGCGTTGAATAGCAACGTTGCCAATCCCAAAAGTCCCAGTACTAAGGGTATCAGAGCTATGAGTGTTGAGGTTGTCATCTATCGATATCCATTCTGTTCGACCACTTGAGTGTAAATGGATTGTATGGATTGAAGGTGATTGTTTAGGCTGAAAACAGTTTTTGCTTTTTCCTGACCTGCTTGGCCGAGTTTTTTCTGAAGTTGTGGATTTTGAAGGAGGTTCAAGATAGTCTGGGCTAAAGCATCAGGACAGTGGGGCGGGACAAGAAGACCAGTTACCCCATGATCAATAATCTCTGGAATCCCGCCGACCGCCGTACCAATAACCGGTTTTTGCAAATGCATAGCCTCAATCAAAGTGCGTCC
>CALMIS010000271.1 GCA_937864185.1 uncultured Chloroflexota bacterium | reverse complement strand
AAGTTCGAGATTGTGTCGCTGACCGGCACGCTCTCAAAATACGGCTCTCACTATCACCTCAGCCTGGCCGATGGCCAGGGCCGCACCCTGGGCGCGCATCTGCTGGAAGGCTGTTTGATCTACACCACCGCCGAAATCGTCCTGGGCGTGCTGCCAGGTCTCAGTTTTCTGCGCCAAGTCGATAGCGCGACCGGGTATGAAGAGTTGTATATTCGCCAACATCAAGTTTCGAGAGGAGAAAGATGATGAGTTTTTCCGAAAAACTAAAAAGGGATTTTAGCACCATCACGCTGGTGCTTATTCCGGTGGCCATTGTGATCAACATCGTCGTTGGTCAGATGGTGGGCACCCTCAACTTACCGGTGTTTCTAGACTCGATTGGCACCGTCTTGGTCGCCATTTTGGCCGGTCCCTGGGCCGGCGCCTTGACCGGGTTGCTTACCAATCTCATCTGGGGTCTGATCAGCAGTCCGGTGGCCGCGGCTTTTGCCCCGGTGGCCCTGATGATCGGCTTGGTGGCCGGGCTGTGCGCTCAGGCCGGGCTATTCAACACCTGGTGGAGAGTCATTATCAGCGGAGTGCTCATTGGTGTCGCCGCCTCGATTACGGCCGTGCCCATTCGAGTTTATATGTTTGGCGGCATCACCGGCAGCGGCGCCGATTTCATCACCGCTTACCTGCTGGCCACCGGGCGCGACCTGTTCGGGTCGGTCATCATCACGGTGCTCAGTACTAACGTCCCCGACAAAGTGGTCACGGCTTTGGTGGCTTGGGGCCTCATTAAAGGGCTGCCCCAACGCTTTGCCACTCGTTTTCCCCAAACCAGTACCGTCCGAGGTTAACTGAGTCTCAAGTAGGGGCGACTTATCGTCGGGTCGCCCCTACGCTTGGCCGGTACAAACTACTTCTTCAAAGGAGAACAAATTTCAGGTGACCTTGTACATTTCCGGATACAGCCTACTCCATCAGCTTAATCCCCTGACGAAGCTTATCTGGCTAATCTGTTTGGTGCTTATCAGTTTCTTGGGACCCGGCTACTGGACTCCGGCGCTGCTCTTTGCCGGGCTGATTTTGCCGTTTGGCTTGAACCGGAGTCTGGTTAAACCGTTTCTCCGAACCCTGGGAGCCATTGTGGGACCGCTGGCCGGCCTCCTGTTTCTCATTCACGGCTTCTTTACCCCGGAAGGACACACCATCCTGGTGGATTTAGGGCCGGTCTCGCTTAAACAGGAGGGACTGGCCTATGCGTTTTTGGTCACCAGCCAAACGCTCAATTTGGTTGGCGCCGGACTGCTGCTGGTTTTTACCACCTCGCCGGCGGCATTAATGACCACCCTGGCTGAGCGAGGTGTACCGGCCTGGCTGACCTACATCCTCGGAGCCACCTTACAGCTCATTCCCCTGATGCAAGCCAGGGCCGCCGCGATCATCGCGGCCCAGCGCGCACGCGGGCTGGAAACCGAGGGGTCGCTGCTGGTACGAGCCCGAGCCTTGAAACCGTTGCTGAACCCACTGGTCCTCAGCGCTCTGATCGATGTGGAGGAGCGGGCCATTGCTCTGGAAGCGCGCGCGTTCCGTGTTCGGCGGCCAAAAACTAGCCTGATCGAAATCCCTGACTCCACAGGAGAGCGGATACTCCGTCCGGCCTTATTCGGCTTAACTCTGGTTGTCATCGGAGCCGGCTGGTGGCTGTAATTGAGGTAGAGAAGCTGAGTTACACTTATGCCTTGGCGGAGACACCGGCTCTCAGCCAGGTGTCATTCACGGTGGAGCCGGGCGAGCTAGTCGCCATTATCGGCGCCAACGGCAGCGGCAAATCGACCCTATGCTACGCCCTAACTGGGTTCATTCCCCACTTTTATCACGGCACCTTGAGCGGTCGAGTCCGGCTGGCCGGTTTAGATACCCAAACCCAACCGCTGGCCGAATTAGTCACCGTGGCCGGCCTGGTCTTTCAAAATCCCGGCAACCAGATCTCCGGCGCTAAATTCACGGTTTTTGAAGAGGTTGGCTTTGGTCTGGAAAATTTAGGTGTGCCCCGCCCGGAAATGCGCCGGCGCATCGAGCAAGCCCTGGCCCTGACCGGTATCGCTCCATTAGCCGAACGATCACCGTTTGAACTCTCCGGCGGACAGCAGCAGCGTTTGGCTCTGGCCTCGATGTTGGCGATGGCCCCTCAAGTTTTGGTGCTCGATGAGCCTACCTCGCAGCTTGACCCCCTGGGCAGTCGCGATGTGTTGGCCGCCATCCAACAACTCAGTCGCCAGGGGATGGCCATTATACTCGTCGAACATAAACTGGAATGGATTGCCGCCTTTGCCGACCGGGTCATCGCTCTAGCCGAGGGACGGATTATTTTAGAGGGGCCACCCTTGGCGGTCCTGACCTCACCCCTCTTGGAGACCCATTTCATTGGCCGGACACGCTACACCCAGGCGGCGGAGCAGGCTCAAGCGCTGGATCTCTGGCCCGCCGCTCAACCTCTGCCGGTCACGCTGCCCGAGGCAGTTGCCGGCTTCCAGGCGGCACGCCGGCAAGAGAGGATGGAAAGATAATCAATGCTCATTCAGATTGACGACCTTTATTTTACATACCCTTCAGGGGTGGAGGCGCTGCGAGGCGTTTCGCTCCAGATAGAACCCGGCGAACGGGTCGCCATTGTCGGCCAAAATGGCTCCGGCAAGACCACCCTGGCGCGGCACCTCAACGGCTTGCTGCGTCCTCAGCACGGTTCAGTACGAGTGGGTGACTGGTTGACCAAAGCCCATTCCATCGCCCAGTTAGCCCGGCGCGTAGGCTATGTCTTTCAAAATCCGGATGAGCAGTTGTTCAAGCAGCGAATTTGGGATGAAGTCGCTTTTGGCGCGATCAACCTGGGCTTTAAGGCGGATGAGGTCCGGCGCCAGGTCGAAACCGCCCTCCAGTTGATGGGGCTCACCGAGCAGGCCACGCTCAATCCTTATGATTTGACTTCATCCTGGCGGCGGCGGGTTTCTATCGCCGCCGTGCTCGCTATGGAGACACCCATCATCGTTTTAGACGAACCGACCTTAGGACAAGACCAACGCTTTCTGGCCGAGTTAGGCCAATTGTTGAACCGGCTGCAAAAATGCGGGAAAACAGTCATTATCATTAGCCACGACATAGACTTTGTGGCCGACTATTTTTCCAGAATCGTCGTGATGGGTCAGGGGCGGATCCTGCTCGATGGTGAACCCGGCTTTGTGTTTGGCGAAACCGAGCTGCTGGCGACCACGTTTGTTCAGCCCCCACAAATGACCCGCCTGGCTACCGGCCTCGGCTTGCCAAGGCCGGTTCATACTCTGGATGGTTTTCTCCAGCAGCTTAAGGTTTAGCTGCCATCGCCGGCAGGCCGGCCTCGACTCGGTAGAGGTGGTTTAGTTATCTGCTGAATGTCTTCCCCGGTGGTCCGGCCGGTAGTTTCAACCATGAGGCTTACTCCAGCCACCCAGATCCCCCAGGCACATAAGTAGCGATTGGAGGTAGCGTCCGTGAAATCCAACTCTGCCAGCGGCGTGGTCACGAGGAGCTGTCCCCACTGAGGCCGCCCCCTCCGAACCGGACATGCGGCTTTCACTGCATCCGGCTCTCCAGCCAACCCATCAAGGTCTTGCAAGGTTTGAAAGTCTTGGTCCATCATATCTACCTACGTGTATCATTTGGTGATGGTCAATGTCGGGTAGCAATCCAGCGAGCAGCATAACCTGCTATTCCAGAAAGCCCCCACCAAACCGGACGTATGCGTTTCCGTCATATCCGGCTTTCCAGTAAGTCTTAAGCCACTTTGGGCCCATCATACTTGCCATTGTGTATTTTATTGGCTTTCCCAATCTCCCTGGTAGGGCGTGACGCCTACGACTACTTGAGCACTCCCTGTCCTTATGCCTCTCGGCACGTAGGCCAATCTGACGTTCAGTCGCTGTTATTGGTTCTCTCCAGTTTGATCGTGTGATATTGTCTCAAACTCGGAACCTTACACATCTTGTCACCTGGATGGCAAATCTCCAGGGTATACGCTATTAAAAAGGGTTTATATCTTTTTACACCCCGTCAGGCTACAATTACAGTATGAACCTTTTACCTCAAGCCCCCAATAAAGACCTGCTCCGCCAGCTACATGCATCCAAAGCGTCGATTACTGAGTTGGAAGCCCGTGTGGCCCAACTTGCAAACCAGCTTCTGACCGCGAATACGGAACTGGAACGTGAAATTGCAGACCGTAGCCGTAACGAGGCTGAGTTTCGGCGGTCGACGGAACAGTTGCGAGAGTTATCGGCGCGCTTGCAGACCGTCAGGGAAGAAGAACGCACCCAGATTGCCCGGGCCATCCACGATGAACTTGGGCAGATTCTGACCGGAATAAAGATGGATATATCCTGGTTGCAAAGGCATTTGGATCAACAACAGCCACCGCTGTTAAAAAAGACGGAGGCGATGGCTGATTTGATTGATCTTGGCGTGCAGGCTGTCCGCCGCATTGCCACCGAGTTACGGCCCGGTATACTGGACTTGAGTCTGGTCGCCACAATTGACTGGCAGCTACAGGAATTTCAAACCCGCTCCGGTATTCACACCGAACTCATCAACGCCCCGGAAGATACAACCCTGGATGTCGATGGGGCGACCACGGTCTTTCGCATCTTTCAAGAGATCCTGACCAACGTCACCCGACACGCTCAGGCCACCCAAATCAAAGTAAGCCTGGAGGAAGACGCTTCGTTTCTGACGCTGAGAGTCAGCGATAATGGACGCGGAATTAGTGACCGGGAAATTAACAGCCCCAAATCCATCGGCTTACTGGGGATGCAGGAGCGCGCCTGGCTGCGGGCGGGCGAAGTCCATTTTAAGGGCGCGCCGGGACAGGGGACGACCGTAACTGTCCGATTGCCGCTTTCCGCAGGCGAGGCGCGTCGGCCTGGGGAGAATTATGATTAACGTCCTCATTGCCGATGATCACCCGATTGTGCGCCAGGGGCTGCGCCAGATATTATCGGGCTTGCCGGATATGGAGGTGGCCGGTGAGGCCATCAACGCCCAGCAAACGTTGGAGCAGGTCAGAGCCGGCGGCTGGGATGTGCTGGTGCTGGATATTTCGATGCCTGGGCGCAGCGGTTTCGACATTCTAAACGAGTTGAAGCATGAACAGCCCAATCTGCCGGTGCTGGTGTTGAGCACCCACAGCGAAGATCAGTTTGCGGTGCGCGTACTCAAAGCCGGAGCGTCTGGCTACCTGACCAAAGAAAATGCGCCGGCGGAACTGATCCGGGCCATTCGCAAAGTAGTGGGTGGCGGCAAATACATCAGCGATAAATTGGCCGAGAGCCTGGCCTTTGGGCTGGATGCCGCCACAGAGCGTCTTTCGCACGAAGCCTTGTCTGACCGTGAATTTCAGGTGGTGCAAATGATAGCCAGCGGAAAAACATTGGCCGATATTGCGGCCTCGCTGTCGTTAAGCGCCAAAACCGTCAGCACCTACCGTACCCGCCTGCTGAGAAAGTTGAATTTAAAGACTACCGCCGATATCATCCGGTACGCCATTGAAAATGGACTGAACAAGTAAAATTGCTAAACGCCCTTGCTGTCGTTTGGACGGTGACTTTCTACACTCATCTCCGCAAAATTTATGCAACGCGATTGAATTTTACCTGCTGCTATTTGTCAGCAGTCCGCGTTGTAAGACAAATACCGACAAATGCATTAGCCTAACCCTTACCCCACTATCAGAATTTTACTGATAGGTTTGTGCGGTTAGATCGTTTATGATAAAGATTGTCCGCTTAAATTTCCCTCGCCCTTAAATCAGGACCCCTGGCCAAGTCTAACGCGCAGTTCATTCTTAGTGAAGGTTTTTCCGGTCACCGCCTAGGAAGAAGTAATGATCTGGAATATTCACGATAAATTTGTTTGGCTTGAGTTTGGGCGTCTTCGCGGCAACGACACTGAGCTAAGAATTTTCAGCTGATTTGTCCCACAGCCTGGTTCTGGGCGCGGGGGCGCTGGTGGTTGAATTAATGTTCCTGGCTTTTTACGCTGCAAACGAAGTTGAATGACCAATTTTAAAGAAAATTTACCAGTCGGGGCTACCACATTCGAGAAGTCCAGGCAACGTAAGGGTGAGAGGATGTAATTTGTGGCAAAACAGATCAGTTTTAACGAGGATGCCCGCTGCCGTCTGCAGCTGGGGGTCGATAAGTTGGCCAACGCGGTCAAAACCACGCTTGGCCCCAAGGGGCGCAACGTGGCCCTGGACAAAAAATGGGGCGCGCCGACCGTGACCCACGACGGCGTTACCGTGGCTAGAGATATCGAACTGCCTGGCCCGTTCGAAAATATGGGCGCTCAACTGCTCAAAGAAGCAGCCACCCGAACCAACGATATTGCCGGTGACGGCACCACCACCGCCACTGTGCTGGCCCAGGCCATGGTCACCGAGGGTCTCAAAAACGTGGCCGCCGGGGCCAACCCGATGCTGCTGAAGCGCGGCATCGAGCTGGCGGCCAGGGCCGTGGCTGATGCCATTCGCCGGAATGCAATTGAGGTTACGGGTCATGATGACATTGCCCACGTGGCCAGCCTTTCCGCCGCCGATACCGCCATTGGTGATTTAATTGCCGGCGTAATGGACAAGGTGGGCAAGGATGGTGTGATCACCGTAGAGGAAAGTAAGGGGCTGGCCTTGGAAGTGGCGTATGTCGAGGGTATACAGCTTGACCGCGGCTACATCAGCCCCTATTTCATCACGGATTTGGAAACAATGGTGGCGACGCTCGAGTACCCTAACATTCTAATCTGCAATCAGCGCATCTCTTTGGCCGAGGAGGTTGTGCCAATTCTGGAAAAACTGGTGCGCACCAGTCAACGCAACTTGGTGATTATTGCCGAGGATGTGGATGGCGAGGCGCTGGCTACGGTGGTGCTGAATAAATTGCGCGGCATCTTTAACTTGGTCGCCGTCAAAGCCCCCGGCTTTGGCGACCAACGCCAAGCAATGTTGCATGACATTGCGGCCCTCACCGGCAGCACCCTTATCAGCGAAGACATGGGGCGCACGCTGCAAAGCGCCACCCTGGCGGACCTGGGCGAAGCCGAAAAAGTCACTTCGACCAAAGACGTGACCACAATTGTAAACGGAGCCGGCTCCGCTGAGGCCATCAGCGGCCGCATCAATCAGATTAAAGCGGAGATTGAATTCAGCACCAGCGACTACGACCGCGAGAAGTTGCAGGAGCGGCTGGCCAAACTAGCCGGCGGCGTGGCTGTGATTGGCGTCGGCGCGGCGACCGAAACCGAGTTGAAAGAGAAAAAGCATCGGGTTGAGGATGCCTTGAGCGCCACCCGGGCTGCTGTCGAAGAAGGGCTGGTGCCTGGCGGCGGGGTGGCTTTGATCAACGCGATTGACGCCATCAAGGATCTCAAGCACGACACGCCTGATATCAATACCGGGATTAACATTGTGCGCCGTGCCCTGGAAGAGCCGATGCGCCAATTAGCTCGTAATGCCGGTAAAGAAGGGGCCGTCATCATTGACGAAGTGCGTCGCCGGCGCAGCAAGGGTGACTTTATTGGTTATAACGTGATGACCGATGAGTATGAAGACATGGTCAAATCCGGCATCATTGATCCGGCCAAAGTGACCCGCAGCGCCGTGCAAAATGCGGCTTCTATCGCGGCCATGATCCTGACCACCGAAGCCCTCATTGTCGACATCCCCGCATGAGGCGCGGAGATGCCCGTCAGCGGCGGCTTAATGTAATTCCATTTTACCCAAATCATATTAGCTACGCTCGTAAGGAGTTGACACCAATGGCAGACAAGCCGAAACCGAAACGATTGTCCAAAGGAGGCCGCATTCACGTGCGGCGGATGAAGGAAGCGGCCCGCAAAGCCGAAGCAGCCGAAGCGTCGCGTCGATCCAAAGAATCCAAGTAAGAAAATTACCCTTAAGGCTAAAGAGTTAACAGCCAAGTCCAGAGTGTTTTATTGGTTCTGGATGTCGCTTAAGTTAAGGATTTACGCCGCTTACACTAAATGGAGAAGGAACACAGGATTGCAAGACAGCATATGACTCACAAAAAAATCGCAATGGAACATGATAAAAAGATCGCCCTTATTGCGCACGACCATAAGAAATGGGATTTGGTGGAATGGGCTAAATACAACCGCGATCTTCTGGCCCACCATCGAATATACGCCACTGGCACCACCGGCGCACTGCTTGAACGGGAACTTAGCTTCGATATCACTAAACTTCAAAGTGGGCCCTTGGGCGGTGACCAACAAATTGGAGCTAAGATTGCTGATGGCGGGATAGATTTTGTAATTTTCTTCTCGGATCCGCTAGAGTCACTCTCCCACGATCCCGATATCAAGGCGCTCCTGCGCATGGCGGTCGTGTGGAACATTCCGATTGCCTGCAATCGGGCTTCAGCCGATTTTATGATATCGTCACCGTTAATGGATGGTGAATATGACCGTTTGGTGCCGGATTACGAGGAATATCGTTCCAGGAAATTAAATACAAACGGAGGCACGTCGGAAGTACAAGGGGTTGTTACCAAAGCGGTAATGGATGCCCAATAGGAGTTTTTGTTTATGGAACGCAATTTAACCCATTCAACCCTCAACCGCATTGGCTTCATCGGCAACTATTTGCCGCGCCAATGCGGCATCGCGACGTTTACCACCGACCTGTGTGAGGCCATCGCCACTGAATATAGTGACACCACCTGTATTGCGCTGCCCGTCAACGACGTCGAGGCGGGCTACGCCTATCCGCCCCGCGTCCGTTTTGAACTGGTGGAGAAAGATATTGAGTCCTATCGCCGCGCCGCCGACTTCCTCAATATCAACAACGTTGACCTGGTCTGCTTGCAACACGAGTATGGCATCTTTGGCGGGCCGGCTGGCAGTCACATCCTGGCCTTGTTGCGCGAATTGCGCCCGCCCACTGTCACAACCTTGCACACTATTTTGCAAGACCCTGACCCGGTTCAGCGCCGGGTATTGCAAGAAGTGGCGGCCCTATCCGATCGAGTGGTGGTGATGAGTGAGCGGGGCGTAGAATTCCTGCAGACCGTTTATGAGGTCCTGCCGGAGAAGATCGATCTGATCCCTCACGGTATCCCCGATGTCCCCTTTGTCGATCCCAGCTTCCACAAAGACCTGTTTGGCGTCGAGGGCAAAATGGTTTTGCTCAGCTTTGGTTTGCTTTCGGCCAATAAAGGGATCGAAACGGTCATCGCTGCCCTGCCCGCCATTGTGGCTCGCTATCCCAACGTCGTCTACATCATTGTGGGGGCCACTCATCCCCACGTTTTGCGCCAACAGGGTGAAACGTACCGCTTATCGCTGCAACGGCTGGCCCAAGAGCAAGGCGTTGCCGGTCAGGTGATCTTCTACAACCGCTTTGTCAGCCTAGAGGAACTGATTGAGTTCATCAGCGCGGCAGACATTTACATCACGCCTTACCTCAACCCGGCCCAGATCACCTCCGGCACCCTGGCCTATACCCTGGGCGCGGGCAAAACCGTCATTTCGACGCCCTATTGGTACGCCGAAGAGATGCTGGCCGACGAGCGGGGGGCGCTGGTGCCGTTCAGTGACCCGGCGGCCTTGGCCGCGCAGGTGATTGACCTGTTGGAAAATGAATCCGAACGCCACGCTATGCGGAAGCGGGCTTATCTATTTGGACGAGCTATGATTTGGCCCCAGGTGGCCCGGCGCTATATGGAAAGCTTTGAACGGGCCCGAGTCGAACGCCGCTCTTTTATTCCAACCGGCTTCGCGGTCAAACCGCTTGATCAACGGCTGGGCGAGCTGCCCCCCCTCAAACTCGATCACCTACAGCACATGACCGACGATACCGGCATGATTCAACACGCCAACTTCATCGTGCCCAATTATGATGAGGGCTACTGCATTGATGATAATGCGCGCGCCTTGATTGTGTGTATGCACCTGGCCGAATTGGAATTGGGCAACGGCCAATCCTTGACTCTGAGCTCTCGCTATCTGGCCTTTATCAACTATGCCTTCAACCGTGAGACCGGCCGCTTTCGCAACTTTATGGATTACCAACGCAATTGGCTGGAAGAGAGCGGCTCGGAAGACAGCCAGGGTCGCACCTTGTGGGCCTTGGGCACCGTGTTAGGTCGATCTAACACGCCGGCCCTGCAAAGTATCGCCGGCTGGCTGTTTGAGCAGGCCTTGCCGGCCATTCTGGAAACGACCAGCCCCCGGGCCTGGGCCTTCACGCTCATTGGTATTCACGAGTATTTGCGACGTTTTAACGGGGATCGCCGGGCCAGCCAGGTTCGGGATGAATTGGCCGGGCGCTTGCTGACCTTGTACCAAAGCTGCCGCTCGGATGACTGGCGCTGGTACGAAGCCGAACTGAGCTATTGCAACGCCGTGCTGCCGCAGGCTATGCTGATGTGCGGCCAATGGATCCCAAATAAGTCGATGACCGAGGCCGGGTTGGAGTCGTTCTGCTGGCTGGCCGACTTACAGCGGGCGGACGCGCCGGGCGGCCATTTTGTACCCATTGGCTCTAACGGCTTTTATAAGCAGGATGGCGAGCGAGCCCGGTTCGATCAACAGCCGGTCGAAGCCCAAACGATGGCCTCGGCTTGTCTAGAAGCCTATCGTAGCACCGGCGACGAGCGCTGGCGCACCGAAGCTCAATGTGCCTTCGAATGGTTTCTGGGGCGCAACGATTTAAATCTACCGCTGTACGACCCGACCACGGGGGGCTGCCGGGACGGTCTCCATCCCGACCGGCCGAATGAGAATCAGGGGGCGGAGTCGACCCTGGCTTTTCTTCAGACTTTGTTGGAGCTGCGCCTGGCGGAGAATCCTTTACTATCTATGGAGAGCCAAAATTAATGAACCAACAACATCCCGAACTTTTTCGTCGTCACAAACTCAATCCCATCTTGACCGCCGCCGATTGGCCCTATCCGGTTCATACTGTCTTTAACCCGGCCGCCACTATGCTGCCTGATGGCACCACCCTGCTCCTGTGCCGGGTCGAGGACCGGCGCGGGCTTTCCCACTTGTGCGTGGCCCGCTCCGCCAATGGTGTGGATGAGTGGCAGATCGACCCCCAGCCCACCCTCATGTCTGATCCTGAAAACTACCCGGAGGAATTATGGGGCATCGAAGACCCGCGCCTCACCTACGTTCCCGAATTGGGTAAATATGCCGTGGTCTATACCGCTTTCACCCGCGATGGCCCCGGCGTGGCCCTGGCCTTGACCGAAGATTTTCATCATTTTGAGCGCTATGGACTGATCATGTCCCCCGATGATAAAGATGCGGCGCTACTGCCTCACCGGATTGGCGGCCATTGGGCCTTGATCCATCGCCCGGTCAGTTCGGCTCGGGCCCACATGTGGATCTCCTATTCGGCTGACCTGTGGCACTGGGGCAGCGATAAGATAATGATGGAAGCCCGGCGGGGAGCCTGGTGGGATGCCAATAAAATCGGTCTGTCGCCGCCGCCCATCGAAACCGAGCAAGGGTGGCTGGTGATTTACCACGGCGTGCGGCAGACCGCGTCCGGTTCTCTTTATCGACTGGGGCTGGCGCTGTTTGATTTGGAAACGCCGGAACGCTGCCTCAAACGCGGTGACGAATGGGTCTTTGGCCCGGAAAAGCCTTACGAGTTGCATGGGGATGTGGACAACGTCGCTTTTCCGTGCGGCTACACCATCCTCCCCGATGGGGACACCCTCCACCTGTACTATGGCGCGGCGGATACCAGCATCGCCCTGGCTACCGGCAGTATTCGGGCCATGCTTGAGTGGCTTGAACAACACGAATAAAGGGAAAGACAAAAAAGACGCGATGGTAGAATCAAAGCAATCTTGATAGCACGGCAAATTCATATACGGCGAAAACACAAATGAGCAAAGCGAACGAATAGAATAAAGCGATTATCGAGGAGTTTCGGACGAATGAGGACAAGGTCGGTGGTCAGTTTGCTGATATGCCTTTACTCCTGCTACGTACAACCAGGGCAAAAAGCGGGCTCCCCCGCCTTAATCCGGTGGCATACATCGCTGATGGCGAACGGCTCGTGGTTATGGTTTCAAAAGCCGGTGCACCAACCAATCCCGACTGGTATTACAACCTCGTCGCCAATCTGGAGGTCAGCGTAGAAATGGGTACCATACGATTTTAGGTCCGGGCGACGATTGCGGCGGAACCAGAGCGCACCCGGCTATATGAAAAAATCGCCACAGCGAACCCGGCTTTGCGGAGTATCAACGCCAAACCACGCGCATCATCCCCGTCATCGTTTTAACGCGTATGCCATAAAGATTGGCACGGTTCTGCCCAATCAGGTGGATTATGCCAGTGTATCAGGTTTAGAACCAGCTTCGGGAAGGTCTAATAATCATCGCCGTAGGTTACCCATTTGGTTAAGCCACGGCACCTAAATCAAGAGGAGAAAAAATCATGGGTAAGGGACAAAACAGTAAAAAGAAAACGAAGAAAGAGCCGCTGAAAACCAAGAAAGAAAAAAAGCAAGCGAAACGAGAAAAGAAAAATGAGAAGCAGCATCCTGAGACTCTCATCAAGCAATAAGGCTATTCGAAAGAAAATCCGGTAAGACCTATACCGATAAACGAGCAAGCCTATACATTGTTGAGTAGCTT
Organism: uncultured Chloroflexota bacterium; assembly: GCA_937864185.1. Taxonomy (GTDB): domain Bacteria; phylum Chloroflexota; class Anaerolineae; order 4572-78; family J111; genus JAGRBY01. The sequence continues at coordinate 35,173 of CALMIS010000271.1, read as the reverse complement.
CTGTCAAACCTGTGTCAATCTAAAGTAAGTGTAGGGGTCAACAACATATTACACCCTCCCGGAAGCTGTTTTGGAGTCGATTGGCTCTTACCAAGCCTAGCTTCCGGGAAGGTCCTGGTCTGCAAGATCTATTTGGGGGTGGTTATGCCGCTAGAAGTGGGGCACGGCAAATCTCCCTATACTGTCTTTCTAGCCAAAGAGCTTGGTAGCGAACTTATGAAGCTGATCCAGTGCTAAACGATATATTTCGCTCTAATGACCCCTATCCCTGATTGATCCGAACGACCGTAGTAGGGCACTGTCGCCGGTTGGCTTTGTCCCTTTGTTCCGCCAATTTTTCTTTGACCTGGGCACATTTTTGGGCGAGCCGGTCGAGCATATCTGGCTTTCACCGGGTACGACCATCGAGATGGTTGAGGTCAGTACCCGCCGAATTTTAGGCAGCCTCTACAACGCCACGATTGACTTGCCCTGGCTTTCCTCTGGGGATGTCTTGTAGGGCAAACACCGACAAGTAAATCAGAATTTCGCCGATAGTTTTTAGAATTCGGATCGGTTATCCTTAAGTAGTGCGGGTGTTCGCATAAAGAACACCCCTCTATACTTTCGTCTCGTCTTGCTCATCTATTTTTCCACCGATGATTACTGGGCGCCCTTTTTGGGAGGGCAGGGCCCGACATCTGCCTACGTAATGTCTCTGCGTAATGAACAAAGAAATGCATTGGAAGAACGGCTTCGGACGACGCTTCTCGTGCGTTCGGACGGGACTATTGCCCTAATTGCGCGAGCCTGGTCCGTACGCGTGTGAAATAAACCCTAACAAACGCGATGATTATGTGACAGAGCAGGGCTGGGCGACCATGCCCGGTGAGGCTAAACCCAATAGTAAAGTGGCTGACGGATGCGTCAAACAGCTTAGCGCATCAGCCAGTAGACCATCTTCAAAAGGCAAAAGAGGAGGACAGACATTGTCAGGTAACAATAATTCGCCCCATCGTCCAGAGTTTGAACAGGTTGGCGACTACTTCAATAAGCTCTTCCAGTGGTTTTCCGGGAAACGAAGATCCTTTTACTTCATCGTCATGCTCTTTATCGTCTTGGTCTGGCTGGCTTCGGGCGCTTACATCATCCAGCCCGGCGAGGAAGGGGTGGTGCGAACGTTCGGTCGATTTTCGAGCATTACCACGCCCGGACTGAACTATCATATACCCTGGCCTATCCAGCGGGTGACGATTGTAGATGTTGAAAGTATCCGGCGAGTGGAGATTGGCTTCCGAACCACAGACGCGAATAGCAAGCAGGAAGTGCTGAGTGAGGCGCTTATGCTGACGATGGATGAAAATATTGTCCAGGTAGAACTTCTGGTGCAGTACCGCATCGCCAGTTCGCGTGATTTTGTCTTCAATGTTCAAAACCCTGAAGACGTCTTACTCACCAGCGCCGAGGTGGGCTTGCGCAGTACGGTGGGCCAGATGACGATTGACGCCGTCATTACCGAGGAGCGCGCTCGGGTGCAGGATGACACCCGCGTCTTTTTGTCACGCTTGTTGGAAGATTACGGGACCGGTATCCAGGTCACTGACGTTCGCCTTCAGGTCGCCGATCCGCCCGAAGAGGTCCGAGATGCCTTCCAGGAGGTGGTTCGGGCTTTGGCTGATAGAGAGCGCCTCATTAACGAGTCCGAGGCCTATCAGAATGACATTGTGCCTCGGGCCCGGGGTGATAAACAGCGGCTAATCGAGGAAGCCACTGCCTTTAAAGATCGTGAAGTCCTGCGGGCTACCGGCGACGCTCAGCGTTTTCTGTCCGTCCTCGAGGCCTATCGCCTGTCTCCGGAGGTCACCCGGGAGCGGCTTCATATTGAAGCCCTGGAAGGCATTTTGGATCAGGTTGAATTGATTCTCTTGGATGAAGAGACCATTGGGAACCAGGTCTTGCCGTTTCTGCCCTTGACCGATCCGAGCAATTCCAACGCCAGGCCAAGCGCTCCGAATCCGGCGCCCAACAGCTCAAGTTCGAGCGGAACAGGTGAATAAGATGAGAAAGCGCATGTCCAGTATCATTATTATCTTGTTGGTTATCGGGGCGATCATCGCCAGCCAGAGTTTGTTCATTGTAGATGAAACCAACCAGGCCATCATTCTTCAATTTGGTGAGCCGATCAAGACCGTTCAAACCCCGGGTCTTAACGCGAAGGTGCCTTTTCTCCAAAATGTGATTCTCTTTGAGAAGCGCATCCTATCCAGCGACGCCCCCCCTCAGGAATACCTGACCACCGACAAGAAACGCCTGGTAGTGGATCACGTGACTCGCTGGCAAATTACCGATCCGCTCCTCTTTTTCAAAGCCGTTAGAACAGAGGCGGGGGCTAGAGCCCGCTTAGACGACATTGTCTTTTCCGAGCTACGCCAGGAACTGGCCATCATTAGTTTTAAGGATGTCATTGCTGAGGAACGCGAAAATATCGAGGAACGGGTCGCTAAATCCTCTGCCGAAAAGGCGTCGGAATTTGGCATTAATGTCGTGGATGTTCGGACCAAACGGGCCGACTTGCCGGAAGAGGTAGAGCAAAGTGTATTCGACCGGATGCGGGCAGAGCGCCAGCGAGAGTCCTCCCTGTTCCGCGCTGAGGGTGAGGAACAAGCCAATATTATTCGGGCTCAGGCCGACCGGGCCGGCACGGTCATTAGGGCTGAAGGCGAGCGGGAGGCTCAACAGCTTCGCGGCGAAGGCGAAGCTGCGGCTATCAGCATCTACGCCGAGGCACTGTCGCAAGACCCGGAGTTCTACGCCTTTTCTCGTCGTCTGGAAGCATACGCTGGCATTCTCAACCAAGGAGATACTGTAATTATCCCGGCTGATGCTGAATTCTTCCGGTTTCTGATTAACAATGGGTTACAGCCCGCCGCGGTAGTACAGCAAACGGAGTAGACGGTAGGTTAGTGAAAAATATGATCTTCTTTAGGATCGTTGTCCTGATAGGGTGTGTCGCAGATTTTGTGCCATTGTAATTGCCTAAATCGGGACAAAACAGGGGGACGTGGGGGTATCCCCCCGCATCCCTCCTGTGCTCACCCAACTCAGCTAATTTCTGGAGGCAGCTTACCAACGCGCCAGAAACATCATTGACCAGCAAAAAGAGAAGCTCGAGAAGCTGGCCAAAACCTTGCCGGATATTGAGACCGTTGAACGCCTCCAATTTGAAAGGCTGATGGCCTGATTATAAGGTCCGCTGCACGGTGACTGCTATTCGGCAGCGGGGACAACTCATCCGGGAGCAACGTAGCCGTGCCTCTCAACCTGCTGTTAGCGATTGTTACCCCCTCTACATCTATTTTGTATGGGGACTCTAGAAGATGACGAAACACAGTTACCGTTGTAAGGCAAATACCGACAAGTGCATCGGTCTAAACCCTACCCTACCATCAGAATTTCGCTGATAGTTTTCCGAAGTTGGAAGGGTTATACTTTTAGATAACTTCTTTCGTAGCTAAGGCAACTGAATTTAACAAAATCCCGAAACTATTCAAGCAGTTTAAACGGGGATCAAAGCTCGAAATTTTCTGCGGAAGTTAGTAGCAGGTTTAAGGAGGATCTCGTGCAACTTAAAATTGGTGACCTTGTTGTTCACCCCGCCTTTGGAATGGGACACATTGTCGATATTGAGGAAAAACAATTTTCACAGAGAGAGACTGCGCGTTTGTACTACAAAGTTACTCGGCTGAAGCACACCATGTGGCAACGGGTTGAGGGCCAGGAAGCCGGTGGGCTTCGGTTGGTAACGGCCAAGAGCGATCTTGACCAGTATCGTGACTTGTTAAAAAGCCCACCAATTGCGCTTAACGCAAATCACCCCGAACGACAACTGGAACTTGATAGCCGTTTGCAGGAAGGCTCGTTCCGAGGTGTGTGCGAAGTGATGCGGGACCTGACCGCCTGGAATCTGCTCAACCCGTTGGGCCAGGCTGACACAACCACTTTACAGAAAACCCGGCTCAGCCTTTATGAAGAATGGGCCACGGCTGCTGACATATCCGTCGCCGAGGCGACCAAAGAAATCAACAGCTTGCTGCAGACAACCCAGGAAGCGGCTTTGGAGTAAGATGACGACCTTAATTCGAGAACAAGTTTTACGAATCATCAAATCTGCCTGCGCAAAGGGCGAAACGCCGAAACTTTTTGGTGCAGACCAGGCTAAGACAGAACTTCGTCGAGCGCAACTTGGCCGGCCAGCCCTCAGCGAGGTAGAGCTACACCGGGCAAGACTCAGCGGAGCGGAGTTGATGCGGGTAGATCTAAGCGGCGTGAATTTTCAGGGGGCGAGCTTGATTGGGGCAGACTTCAGCCAAGCAGACCTTAGCCAGGCAGACCTCAGCAAAACGGACCTCTTTATGGCCAACTTGAGTGAGGTCAATCTAAGCGGGGCAAATCTTAGAGAGGCGAAGCTTTTTAAGGCTAACCTCACGCAGGCGAATCTCTTCAGAACAGATTTGAGCCAGGCCAATCTCAGTCTGGCCAATCTCAGTCTGGCTAATCTCAGTCAGGCTAACCTGGGGCGGGCCAACCTTAAAGGAACAAACTTCAACCAGGCAGACCTGAAAGGGGCGGACCTAAGAGAAGCAGACTTGAGCAACGCAAATTTGAGTGGGGTTGATCTCGGTCAGGCGAACCTCAAACAGACGAACTTCAGCCAGGTGGATCTAACCGGGGCAAATCTTAGGGAGGCCAGGTATAATCAGGCAACGGTTTGGCCGGCCACCTTTAACCCCAACTCAACGGAGGCGATTTGCGAGGACTGATCTCCGCTACTGCCGTCTGGGCTGGGCTTAACCTACTTCATTAAACCCTATCTATCTATTATGGCTACAATGCTATCGCGCTCAAACCACAAAATCAGAGTATTCATTGCCGATGACTCGCTCATTGTACGGGAACATTTGGTTACAATGCTTGACGAATTGGTCGGAATCGAAATTGTGGGCCAGGCAGAGAATGTGACCGAAGCGATCAGCGCTATTCAACAGCTCCGTCCGGATGTGGTGATTCTAGATATCCGCATGCCCGGCGGCAGTGGGATTGATGTTCTGCAAACTATCAAGCAGGACGAGGTAGCCCCCATAGTCATTATCCTGACCAACTATCCGTATTCGGGCTACCGGCAGAAATGCTTGCAGGCTGGGGCCGACTATTTTCTGGATAAATCAACCGAGTTTGAGCAGATCCCGGAACTGTTTGAACGGTTTGAGTGGACCAAATAGAAGTCCTCTAAGTAAAGTCAAGTCGGAGATTTAAAGAGGTACTGTGTGCACCTCAAAACCGGCGACCTTCGCGTATGACAAACCTAACTCGAGACCAAGTCTTACAAATTATCGAGTCTGCACGGGTGAAAGGCGAAATGCTCGAATTCCGTCGGGCGGAACTCAGCAAAGTAGACCTTTCGGGGGCCAATCTTCGCATGGCCGACTTGAGTGAGGCGAACCTTAGCGCCGCGAAATTTACTGGCGCCGATCTTTTCCGGGCGGAACTTAGCGGGGTGAATTTTCGGGGGGCGGAGCTTATTAGAACTAATCTTAGCCGGGCTAACTTGAGGCAAGTCAATCTCAGTCAGGCTAACCTGACCCAGGCGAATCTAAGCAATGCCGACCTGAGAGAGGCAGATCTGAGCCACGCGGATCTGAGTAACGCCAGTCTCAGAGAAGCTAACCTCAAACAGGCCGATCTCAAAGAGGCCAACCTGAGCGAGGTAGAGCTAAGGGGGGCACGGTATGATAAGACCACAGCGTGGCCCGTCGATTTTTGTCCCACTCGAATGGGCGCGATAGGCGAAGATTGATCACTCCCGGCCATAAGCAAATCGCCCCTTCTCATATCGGAAGCGATCGTTTTGACAGGCGGAATCCCCAGATTGGATTAGCAGCATTTTTATAATCGGCTCCACGAGCCGGTCTTAAGGAGACTCTAAAGAATAATGGATGTTAAATTGTATGTGGGGAATCTATCGTACGCCACCACCGAGGCTAATTTAAGAACCTTGTTTGCTGAAGCAGGTCAGGTCGCGTCGGTGGCGTTGATTAAAGATCGCGATACTGGCACCTCCAAAGGCTTTGCCTTTGTCGAAATGAATACTCAAGTTGAGGCGGAACAGGCCATCAGCATGTTTAACGGCTTCAACTTGGACGACCGTGAACTGAAAGTAAACCTGGCAAAACCCCGTGAAGATCGAGGTCACGGGTCGAGTCGTCAAAGTGGGCGCATGCGCCGCTAACGCAGTAGAGGAGCCTGCTATGCAATTCAAAGTCGGTGACGTTGTTGTTCATCCTGTCTATGGAGTGAGTACTATTGTTAAGATTACGGAAAAACGACTCTCTGAGATGGAGGTCCATCTCTCCTACGAAATTGCTTTGCCCAGGAGAACCGTGTGGATTCCCATAAAGGCCCAGGCGTCTGTTGGGCTTCGATTAGTAACAGCCAAAAGCGATCTTGATCGGTACCGTGACTTGTTGAAAAGCTCCCCGGTTCCCCTAAATAACGCTCAACCGCAGCGACGACATGAAGAACTGGCCAGGCGCTTGAAACAAGGTTCATTCCCGGTGATGTGCGAAATCGTGCGGGACCTGACCGCGTCAGGTTGGCAGAAGCCGTTAGGCGCCACGGCCAAGGCCATCCTCAAAAAGACTCAAGAGAAACTCTATCAAGAATGGGCGGCGGCTGCTGAGATATCCATCCCCGAGGCGACGAAAGAAATTGAGACTTTGCTACAGACAACTCAGGCCGCAGCTTCGAAGTAATCACTAGGAGCAAGACTGAGCGAGGCAGCGTTGAATTTGGGTTGAACCGAACACCGAGTGGAGTTCATGAGCAAAATAACGATTGACCTGATTAAACTAATCGAGCAGACCATGCCTCAGGCTATTGAAACAGTTGACTCAAGGCTATTATTGCAATGGCTAGCTCGCAATTCCGGCGGTCGGCAAATGGTCACGATTGACCTGGATGTCGTGCCATTCAAACAGAGGGCGCAGACGACTGAGCCTAATTCCCCCCATTTGCAGGTCCGGATTAATGATCTGATTACTTTCAACGATGATTCTGAATTGCGAATCTACGTTTTGGCTCCGCGAGGCAGTGGTGACGACCTGGCCTCCACTGCCTATTACGGTCTATTAGCTGCGATTAGTGACATCCAAAAAAATGAAAACTAAACGGATTTAAAAAATCCAGAGCGTTAATGTGACCAAACTATCTCGAGACCAAGTTCTACAAATTATCGAGTCTGCCCGTGGTCGGGGCGAAGAGCCGGAACTGCTCGGCCCAAACCTCAACGAGACAGGACGCCACCGGACGAAATTTAGCGGCCCAAATCTCAGTGAGCCGGAACACCGCCGGGCGAACCTCGTTCATTGACTGGGAAAATATGCATGGCGCCATTCGCGGCAAAGCCAATATCTCCGCCTTGCGAGAGGTAGCTGCGAGCTACGGACGGCTGGTGTTGGCTAAGGCCTATGCCGATTGGCGTGAGATTCGCTATCCAACAACGCTTCCAGTCGTTTTGGCGACCTGGTTGATACCCTTCTAATCTATGAGTAGGATGTCAATCCCGTTCCCGATCTGGTTCAAAGCCATGATCGAAGCCGGGGTCCAGGCAGGCTATTTTGCGCTCAATACGGCGGGGCTGCGCGATTGGCTCACGTTGCCCCGGTATGGATAAGCAGATGGTCAGCACCGAGCTACCCCACGATATCGATTTACTCTTTCAAGAAATTGTGACCATGCTTGAGGAGTCAACCCAATCCAAAATCCTGCTTACCTCTGTCAAACAGGCGCTTTGCCCCAACAGATAAACAAGACCATCCGGTGGTATATGTGAGTTGGGATGATGCCGTAGTCTACTGTCACTGGTTATCTAAGAGCACCGGCCCGGTCTACCGTTTACCGACTGAGGTAGAGTGGGAGAAAGCGGCCCAGGGTACGGATGGTCGAATCTATCCTTGGGGCAACCAATGAGATGGCAGCCGTTGCAATACCCCCCGTCTTTCTCCAGCAACTAGGAGACCAGGCTGCTGATTGATCTCCTGAGGTGAGGCCATGCTAAGAGATCTTGGTCATCTCTGGCTGACGCTGCTTGAGCTGGTCAAAGCTAATGAGCTTTTTCTGATCTTCATCCCACAGGCTCAAAAAGATACTTTTGAGACTTGACCGCAAGGTTAGGACAACCGTCTCCTGAAACACCGGATTATCATTATGACATTTCTCTAATAGGTAGTTCGGAATTCTGGGGCTGAGGTGGTGAATGTGGTGGAACCCGATATTTCCGGTAAACCACTGTAAGATTTTGGGTAGTTTGAAATATGAGCTACCTTGTAGGGCCGCCAAGGTGTAGTCCCAGGAGTCGCTGTTGGCCCAATAGGCATCTTCAAACTGGTGTTGGACAAAAAATAACCAGGCTGCCGCCGTAGAGGCCATGATAACGATTGGGGCGTGGACCAACAAAAATGCTTTCAAGCCAATCAACCAAATCAACCCACCGACTAATAATACAATCGCCAAATCGGTCCAATATACACTGGACCGAACTTTTTTCAGGGCTTTAGCCCGGGAAGTTGGAAATCGGTATAACACAACAAAGAGTAGGGTGGAGCCGATGACAAATAAGAACAAAGGGTGGCGATAAAGCCGGTACTTGAGTTTCCCCCACCTAGATTGTTGAAGATATTCGTCAACTGTCATTGTATAGATGTCGCCAATGCCGCGATGTTCCAGATTGCCGGCATTAGCGTGGTGAATGGCGTGGCTTTTCTGCCAATAACGATAGGGAGTCCAGGTAAACAGGCTGCAACACATGCCCACAAGATCATTGGCTGCTCTTGAATGGAAAAATGAACCGTGGCCGCAATCATGTTGGATGATAAATAGCCGTACCAAAAAGCCGGCCGCCGGTAAAGACAACAGTAGGGTTAGCCAGTAACCGACATCAAGACTGACGACCATGAGATACCAGATGACCAGAAATGGAATCAATGAATTGCCTAATTGCCAGACGCTTTTCCCGGCATGAGAGGTTTGATATTTGGCAGCCAGGCTTTTCCAACCAGGTTGTTTTGCTGCGGAAGGACGGATAGATATTGGATGCATTACTGTCTCCTCGAAGCTAAAATTCGGCTGATGAGTCAAGATCGACCGGTGTAAACCTTAAAAAAGTGCAGTAATGAGGCGAGACCCCAGCAGTGCCATAGTTTCAGCCAGCTATTCAATCAATGTTCTCAACCCCTTGAACACAACTCAAGACAAAAGCGCGGGATTCTTCCCCCGCGCTTTTTCACTACCATACTCTTAACAGGGCTTAATAGCCATCTTATTCGTAGAAATTTTCCTTTTGGATAGATAGACTACCGGGCTACAACGTTGCTAGCCTGGAGTCCTTTGGGACCACGCTCAAGGCTAAACTCAACCCGCTGACCTTCATCCAAGGAGCGATAGCCCTCAGACTGGAGAGCTGAGTAATGCACAAAGACATCTTCACCCCCCTGTTGTTCAATGAATCCGTAACCCTTATTTGCGTTGAACCACTTGACAATCCCAATAACTCGTTCAGACATAATACTGTAATTCTCCTTAGTTTTTCCTACAAATGTTGAAAAATCGAGGTGTAGGTCAAAGAGGTTCAGCCCAAGAAAATAGCGGTCACCAGATCTTTTGGTGACCGCTATGAAATCGAACAGATACCATCTGCATCCTACTGATAGATAACATACCAGGTTAACTGGTTTCTGTCAATTTTAGAAAAAATCCACGAAAATCTGCGTCCCAAGAAACCCCGCCCAGCCCACTAGCTCGATGGCGAGCCGAGCTCCACCCCGGCCCGCTCGGCAACCAGCAGGTAACCCCCCGACCGCGAACATTCTTGAGCCAAGGCCATTTTCGGAAAGATTATAGCCTAACCAAGATCTCTGATGCTCGTGACAAGATCGAAAAAAACGAAAAAGCCCTGCCGAAACTTGGCGGGGCTTTTGATACTGGCCGGGAAACGGCCTTCAGTGGGCGCTACTGGATTTGAACCAGTGACCTCACGGATGTGAACCGTGCGCTCTAACCAACTGAGCTAAGCACCCTAATCAGGGGTGATTATAGCAGTTTTCTTCGGGTTAGGCAAGAACTTTTTTAACTCGAGCCTTGATCAGGGTGCCAGGGGTTAGTCAAGGCCTAGCCCCTGGCTTGCCTTAACAGGGATTAACTATTCATAAACTCTTCGATAGCCGCTTTGCTAATGCGATACTGGCTGCCAATTTTCTTGGCTTTTAACTGGCCGGAGTTGCACAACTCCACCACATCTTCGACCGACACTCCCAGGTATTCCGCAGCGTCGGTGACGCCCATAATGTCGGGAAATACCTTGGGTCCGGCGGGCCCGGCGGCAGCTTGGGGGGCGGCCGCGCCTGGCTGTTGCTGCTGCATGCCCCCGAACATCCCGGCCATCATATTGCCGAGCCCCATCCCGGCTCCCATTCCAGCCCCCAAACCAACGCCGACGCCCGCGCCGCCGCCGCCCTGGGAGGACTTTTCGATGGTTTCCATAGCCTTGAGTTGCATATACATCTGCGCATCGAGCAGCCCCATTTTTTGCAGCTTCTCGGCCGAGGTCTCGAGTGGACTTAAACCGCCAATCGTAATGCTCTTGAGTAGCAGCCCCATCGCATCGAATTGGTCTTGAGCTTTGATCTTGATCGCCGTCGACATCTCGTCCATCATGCCTTGGGCTTTCATCAGGTTGCCGGGATTGACCTCGGCAAACCAGTCGGTGGCGGCTTGAGTAATGCTATTGACCAGCCGGTCCTTGACCGAGCGAATATCCAGCGAGGCTTGCCCTCCACCTACAAAGGTGTCAACCACGCGCTTGGCATCCTTGACTTGAAAGCTAAAAGTCCCGTGCGCGCCAATTAAAAGCCAGCCCAACCCCTGGCCCGGCGTCTGCATGGCGATCGGCTGGCGGGTGCCCCAGCCTTCTTGCGGAAACTCGCGCATCGCCACGTAGTAGACCACGGCGGAGAAGATGCTATCCTCGCCAAAGAGCACGCCACTGAGTAGGCGAGTCAAGAGCGGGACATTGGCCGTGGTCAGGGTATGCCGGCCCGGCCCAAACGTGTCCAGCGATTTGCCGTCTCGATAAAAAACCGCATTTTGGCCTTGATGAACGATCAACTGCGCGCCCATCTTAATCCGGCCCTCGCCCGACTCAGGCCAGCGCTGGACCAGGCGATCCGGTAGTTCACGAGTCAGTTCGATGACTTCAGAGAGTGCCATTGCCTTTTCTCCTTAAAATGATTTAAGTGCCGAAAATTCTACGCTAAGCCTAGAATCGTATCTTTCCGTTGATCAAACGTGGCTGAGGTGTCGGTTACGGTTTTGACATAGCGGCGGACGGAAGGGGCTAGTTTGTCGGTTTCACCGGCATCCAGCGCCGTCTGGACCGCCTGAATGGCCTCGCCGATCTCATCGACTTTGAGCAGCATCTGGCTGTCGAATTCGTACAGCGTGTCGAGTTCATCTTCCTTGATCTTGACGCTGTCGAACAGGCCAGCATAGCCCTGCGCCGCCGTCTTGACTTTATCGATCAGGGTTTGCAGCCGGGTGTTGCCCTGACCGATCTCATCGAGCTGGGACAGACCCGCCCCGGTCAACATCTGGCTGGCGACATCCTCGGCCGCGCGAAGCTGCTCGGCCAACTGTTGGGCCAGATGGTTGCGCAGCAGCATATCGGCCTCGCGGCGCTCTTCTTTTTGCTTGTAGCCTTTGTAGAAAGGGATTTTACTGACAATTCTTTCGAACCAGCCTTTATGGTCTTCGACGGTATGGCGTAGATCGGCCATGCGTTGCTCTCCTTTCAGCTAGTGGTCGCTGTCATTATATCTTAAATCAACTCAAATGGAAAGCGGTTGCGACTCTTCGACGCTGCGTTGACGCTGCCCTATGGACGTGTTATACTCTCGCTGATTCACAAATTTACATAGTCAGTCAAGCGTAGATCGTGGATCGTAAATTGTAAATTTAGAAGAGGTCCTCATGCGTTTCTCCAGACTTTTTGGTCGTACTTTGCGCGATAATCCGGCCGAGGCCGAAATCATCAGTCATCGCTTATTGCAACGCGCCGGCTTTATTAAACCGTTGGCTTCCGGTATCTACACTCAACTGCCGCTGGGCTGGCGGGTCTCCAAAAAAATTATGGATATCTTTCGGCGCGAAATGGATGCCCTGGGCTGCCAGGAAATGGCCATGCCCGTGATCAATCCGGCCGAAATCTGGCAGGAAACTGGCCGCTGGGCTGGCGTCGGGCCGGCCTTGGTCAAGTACAAGGACCGTAATGATCGCGATATGTGTTTGGCCATGACCCACGAAGAGGCCCTGTCAAACATTCTCAAGACCGAACTGGAGTCTTACAAGCAACTCCCCATTTTGGTCTACCATATCCAGACCAAAGTCCGCGACGAACCTCGGCCACGCGGTGGTCTGATCCGAGTGCGGGAATTTATTATGAAGGATGCCTATTCGGTCCACGCGGATCAGGCGGACATCGATCGCTTTTATCCCCATATGGTCCAGGCCTATCGCAACATCTACGACACCTGCAATTTGAAAACGGTTGAAGTCGAGGCCGACTCCGGGATGATGGGGGGCAGTGACTCGCACGAGTTTATGGTCCTCAGCGAGAACGGCGAGGATACGGTTTTCATCAGCAGCGACGGCGGTTACTCGGCCAACGCCGAGCGGGCGGTCTTTGATAAAGGTACGCCGCAGGAGGAAGCGCCGGCCGGGCTGGAGGAGGTCTACACTCCCAACTGCAAGACCATCGCCGAGGTGGCCAACTATTTGGGTGTGCCACAGACTCGGACAGTCAAAGCCGTCTTCTACGTGGCCGAGAACGAGACCCAAGATTTTATCTTTGTGGTCATTCGTGGCGATCTGCCGGTCAACGAGGTCAAGTTGGGCAACGCCCTAGGCGGGCTGCGCTTCCGGACGGCAACCGAAGCGGAGATCGAGGCGGTTGGGGCGGTACCCGGTTATGCCAGCCCGATTGGCCTGAACAAGGATTTGGGCGAGGGGCGCAAGCTGATCATCATCGCCGACGACTCGGCCGTTAACTTTCCTAATCTGGTCAGCGGGGCCAACAAGCCCGAGTATCACCTCAAAAACACCAACGCCGGCCGCGACTACCAGCCGGATATCGTGGCCGACATCGCCTTGGCCCAAGCGGGTAATAAAATGATCGACAGCAGCGCCGTGCTGGAACTCCATCGCGGCATCGAGGTTGGGCACTGCTTCAAACTGGGCAAACGCTACAGCAATCCGGTCGGCCTGAGCTTTCTGGATGAGAACGGCAAAGCCCAAACGCCGATTATGGGCAGCTATGGCATCGGCGTGGGCCGCCTGATGGCCGCCGTGGTCGAGCAGCACCACGATGAGCACGGCATCATCTGGCCCGAGTCGATTGCGCCTTTTGATGTCCATCTGGTCTCACTGGCCAAGAATGCGCAGGAAGAAAGTGGCCAGCAAGCCGAAGCCCTGTACCAGCAGCTCCAGCAGGCCGGCTTCGAGGTCCTGTACGATGACCGGCGCGAGAGCCCCGGCGTCAAGTTCGCCGACGCCGACCTGATTGGCTTGCCCTGGCGGGTGACCGTTAGCCAGCGCAGTCTGCAAAACGGCGGCGTCGAGGTCAAGCGGCGGAGCGAAGCAGAAAAGCAGATTGTAGCCGTCGCGGAACTGGTTGACTTTTTGTCTAAGAAGTAGTCTGGTCAAGGTCTAAACTTTGTTGGAATGGTCGCGCATACAGTGGCTGGCCGAGCCAATGAGCGCTACCCTGGACTTACTGCGTAAACAAGTTGGGGCTTTCTTGGAAAGGTTAAGCGATGAGTCTTGAGAATCAATCACCGTTTCCAGAATGGGTCCTTGCCAACAGCTAAAAACTTATGTTAACAAATATTCTCTCTCCGACCCAAGAAGATCTCCTTAAACGCGAACGCCAATGGCTAACCGACCTCCAGGTTGTGCTGGCTAAACTGGGCGTGATCAAAGAGGACCAGGAAACGCTCAGCCGCTCGATCCAGCAGTTGGATGAGCTCTTCCTGCTGGTCATCGTCGGCGAGTTCAACGCCGGTAAGAGCGCTTTTATCAACGCCCTGCTGGGTCAGCAGAACCTGCTCAAAGAAGGCGTGACCCCAACCACGGCCGAGATCAATATTCTCCGCTACGGTGAATCGAGCCAGGTTAAAATTGAAGATGCCCGCTTGCGAGTCTTTTTCGAGCCGGTTGAAATTCTAAAGCAGATTAACATCGTCGATACGCCCGGCACCAACGCCGTCATCCGCGAGCACCAAGAGATCACCGAGCAGTTTGTGCCCCGCTCCGACTTGGTGCTGTTCATCACCTCGGCCGACCGGCCCTTCACCGAGAGCGAGCGCCAGTTCCTGACCCAGATTAAGGATTGGGGCAAGAAGGTGGTCCTGGTCATCAACAAGATCGATCTGTTTGACACCGAGCAGGAGTTGGACCAGGTCTGTGGCTTTGTGCGCGAAAACGGCATGAAGCTGCTTAACACCGCGCCGGAGATCTTTCCGGTCAGTGCGCGCCGGGCCCTGAAGGCCAAGCACGGCCAGCCTGAACTGTGGGCCACCAGTCGCTTTGAGCCTCTGGAGCGCTACATCCACGACACCCTCGATGAATCGAGCCGCTTGCGCCTGAAGTTCCTCAATCCGCTGGGCGTCGGGGACCGGCTGGTGAGCAAATATAGCGAGGTGACAGCCAACCGGCTGGCTCTGCTCAACGATGATTTTGAGACCCTGGACAATCTTGAGCGCCAGCTCACCCTTTACCGCCAGGATATGGAGCGTGACTTCCAGTTTCGCCTGGCCGACATCGAGAATATTTTGTACGATATGGAGAAGCGGGGCAACGCCTATTTTGATGAGACTATGCGCGTCGCCCGCATCTTCGACCTGATGAATAAGCAGCGGATCCAACAAGAGTTCGCGGCTCAAGTCGTGGCCGATGTGCCCCAAGCCATCGAGCAGAAGGTCAACGAGCTGATCGACTGGCTAGTCAACGCCGATTTGAAACAGTGGCACGCGGTCATGGCCTATTTGGACCAGCGCAAGCGCGAGTATGAAGACCGGCTCATCGGCGATGTGGGCGGCACCTTTCGCTTTGACCGCGATCACTTAATCGACTCCGTCGGCCGCTCGGCGCAACGGGTGGTCGAGACCTACGACACTTCGTCCGAGGCGCAAAAGATCGCCGATAGCGCCCGCATGGCCGTGGCCGAGACCGCCGCGGCGGAGGTCGGCGCGGTCGGGTTGGGGGCGCTAATCGCGGCTTTGGCCTCTACCGCCGCCGCCGACGTGACCGGTATCCTGGCGGCTAGCGTGGTCGCGGCTTTGGGGCTGTTTGTGATCCCGGCTCGACGCCAAACCGCCAAAAAGCAACTGGCCGATCGGCTGGCCGACCTCCGCGAGCAGTTGACTACGGCTCTGGCCAACCAGTCGCAGCGAGAACTCAATCGCAGCCTCGACCGCATTCACGAAGCAGTTGCCCCTTACACTCGCTTTGTCCGGGCCGAGCGGGCCAAGCTGGAAGAGACCCAAGCCGAACTCGATCAGGCGCAGCAGATGCAGGGCCGGCTGCGAGCCGAGATCGAAAGGCAATTGTGAATGGTGAACGGTCAATTGTGAATGATTAATGAGGAAGATAGGTGAGCAAGGGTGATGACATAGAAGAGAGGTTGGTGGATTTCGCAGTTCGGATTGTTCGTCTTTGCACGCATCTACCAAGATCCCAAGCTGGTCAGCATTTGGGTGGGCAACTGCTGCGGAGCGGGACGTCGCCGGCGGCGCATTACGCCGAAGCTCGCGGTGCAGAAAGCACGAAAGACTTTATTCACAAACTAAGGATTTGTCTCAAAGAGCTAAATGAGTCGCGGGTTTGGCTGACCATTATCTCTCGCAGCGAATTGCTGGCTGCGGATCGGCTACAAGACATGCAGCAAGAATGTGATCAACTTTGTCGTATTATCAATGCTAGTATCAGAACCGTCCTGACGAAAAAATGACCTCAAATCCTTCACCATTCACCATTCACCATTCACCATTCACCATTCTACTAACCGGCGCCAGCGGCTACCTTGGCCAACACCTGGCGCCGCATGCCGCCGAGCGATACCGGCTCTACAGCGCCTACAGCAGCCAACCCGCTAGAGTCACCGCCGGCCAGCCGGTCAAGCTCGATCTGACCGACCGGGCCGAGGTGTTGGCGCTGGTGCGGCAGATTGAGCCGCAAGCCATCATCCACGCTGCTGCTATCAACCCCGGTCATGGCGACGCCGCGGCGATGGCGCGGGTCAACGTCGAAGGTTCGCGCTATGTAGCCGAAGCGGCGGTTGCGGTGAGGGCCCGGCTGGTGGCTGTCTCAAGCGATGTCGTGCATGATGGCAGCAGTTCGCCCTACGCTGACGATGCCCCTCCGCGTCCGCTCAACGATTATGGCCGCTCCAAAGCGGCGGCGGAAGCGATCATCAGGGCCATTGACCCCGGCGCGGCCATCGTCCGGACCTCGCTGATCTACGGCCTGGCCCGGATGGATCGAGGCACGGAGAGCTTTGTCGAGCGGCTGGCGGCCGGTGAACCTCTGGTTTTGTTCAATGATGTGGTCCGGACCCCGGTCTGGGTTGAGTCCCTGATCGAGGCTTTGCTGCGCCTGGTCGAAAACGACTATGCCGGCCTGCTGAATGTGGCCGGCCGCCAGGCCCTGACGCGAGAGGAGTTCGGGCGGCGAATGTTGGCCTTCTGGCGGATCGATCCGGGGAGCCGGCTCAGCGCGGGCCGCGCTGCCGATATCTCCAGCACTATCCCCCTCGACCTGCGGCTGGCGGTTGACAAAGCCGAGCAGGTCCTAAGTATGACCTTTCCCGGCGTTGATGAGGTCTTGGCCCTCCAGGCGCGGAGCGAAGGGTGTGGCTGAGACTGGCCTGCTCTTCGTGGGGACTTACACCCATGAGCCAAGTCCGGCCCGGGAGAGCAGCGGGCAGGGGATCTATACCTGCCGGCTGACCATGGCCAGCGGTGCTTTGGAAATCGTGGGGGTGACGAGCGCCGTTAATCCCTCGTATCTGGCGCTTGACGCGGCGGGGCCTTTTTTGTACGCGGTCAGCGAGAAGCAAGACGGGGCCGTCCTCGCTTATCAGCTTGATCGCGGCTCAGGGCAGTTGAGCCTCCTCAACCAGCTTGAGTCGCAAGGCGCCTTTCCCTGCTACATTGCCCTGGACGCTCTGCATCGCCATGCGTTTGTTTCCCATTACGGCGATGGCAGTCTGGCTTTGCTGGATCTCGCTCTGGATGGGCGGTTGGGCGCGGTCAAACAGCTCCATGTTCATCACGGTGCCGGTCACATCCCAGACCGGCAAGCAAGCCCGCACATTCACTCCGCCCGGCCTGATCCGTCGAATCAACTTGTTTTGGCCGCCGACCTGGGCACTGATGAACTGATGATCTATCGCCTGGACGCGGCCGAGCCGCAACTCTCCCTGCTGAGTCGGACACCGGTTGAACCGGGCGCCGGCCCGCGCCATCTTGATTTCAATGCCACCGGCTCGATCCTCTATCTGGTTCAGGAACTGAACAACAACGTGTCTGTCTTTGGCCTGACTCCCTCCACCGGGGTGTTGACCTTACGGCAGACGATCTCGATGTTGCCCCCAAACTTTAGCGGCAACAGTCTGGCCGCCGACCTTCACCTGCATCCCGCGGGCCGGTTCCTTTACGCCTCGAACCGGGGACACGATAGTCTGGCTATCTTCGGGGTGGACCAGCAGACGGGCCGTCTCAACCTTATTGGGCACGAAGCCACGCGTGGGGAAACGCCGCGCAGCTTCGCTATCGATCCGACCGGCCGGCTGCTCGTGGTCGCCAACCAGGATAGTCATACCCTGGTTACCTTCTGGATCGATCCTCACACCGGACTCTTGAGTTTCACCGGCCACACTCTTGAACTGCCGGCCCCGGCTTGTCTCAAGTTCTGGCCGGCCTAAAGTCTGGCAGTTACTAACCGGTTTCATCGGCCGGGTTCAGATCATGCTTCAACCAGATTAGAAAATCGGCGAGCGGGCCGAATTTGTCGTATACGGGCGCAGTTTCACTGCTGGGCACCGTCTCCGTCACCCACCAGGTTTTGATCCCCAGCGCCGCCGCCGGGACGATGTCGTTGTCATAATCATCGCCGACCATCCAGGTTTCGGCCGGCACGCTGCCGATTTGATCGAGGATGGCCTGGTAGTAGCGTCGGTTAGGTTTGCTGAAGTAGCTGTTTTCCATCGTGGTGACGAGGCTGTAGGCAAAGTCTTTGACGCCGCCCCAGTCCAGGCGCTGTTCGATGGCTGTCACCGGAAAAAGCGGGTTGGTGGCAATCACCACCTTATAGCCAGCCGCCAGCAGGTAACGCACGATCTGCGGCGCTTCAGGCCGATAAACAACGTGCTGCCGCAGCTTTAGAAAATCTTTCGCGTAGAATTCGTTTATGACGACTTGCAGCTCCGGACCGGTATAGCCGATGCGTCGGGTGAAATCGGCCATAAATGCCTCGAGGTTGGTTACGTCCAGCGCTTCATTGGCCTGCATCGCCTGCACCGAAGCCGCCATCAAAGAGGCTAAATCGGTGCCATCAGATAGAAACGGGCGCAGTCGCCAGGCCAGCAGCTTAAAGTAGGGCGGCAAAAAGGTCGCCATCGGATTGCCGATGAGCGTATCATCCAGGTCAAGTAAAAAAGTCGTTGGTTTCATAAACACGCATTATATCAGGCTCGCCACAGCCGACCAAAAATTGAAGTTGTCCGGCCTGCTGGCGCCATGATATAATTACCAAGACTATTTTTAAGAGGAGCTCTACTTTGGCCGAAAAACGCGGTACTCTCGCTCAACGTATTCCGTCACAGCAATTGACTCTGGCCCTGGAAAAGGCCGCTACCCTCATGCGCCCTCGCCGCCAGCAGGTGATGACTGCCGAGATCCTGCTCCTGGCTTTTACTCAGCTCTCCGGCTCCGAGGCTTGCCAGCTCTTACAGAATTTTAGTCGCGAGCGTCTCTTTGATTGGGACGCTTTCGTTCACGATGTCGATCGGGCGGCCCGTGAGCGTCAGGCGCGCGATGTCCGCTTCGATTTCCGGACCGAAAATGGCAGCCGGGTGCCGCTCAGTGATGAAGTCCTGACCGTGCTCGATGAGGGCTTAACCCTGGCCGAAGCGCAGGGTCAGCAGCAGTGTCACACCGGGCACGCGCTAGCGATTATGGCTAACATTAAGGTCGGCACGCACTGGCTGCTCAATCGCCGGGGGATTACCTACCAGGCTATCCTCGACGCTATGCAGAATCCGGTCATTGCCGCGGGAGGCTCTACCCTTGATTTGGTGGCCCGGGCCAGACGCGGAGAGCTGCCGCCGGTCTACGTCCGCCGCGAGTTAGTCACGAATCTGCTGAACCAGTTATCGATGACGGCCGGCCGGCATGTGATTTTGACCGGGCCAACCGGCGTCGGCAAGCATGCCTTGGTCTTGTCGCTGGCCAAAGTCCTGGCCGAGAACAACAACGCCTCCGGCCTTAAAGTGGTCGTGCAGATGAACGAGCACGCGCTGATCGATGATGACCATGCTGCTCTGCAAGACGGGCTACGGCAGGCGCGGGGTGGGGTCCTCTTTGCCCCTACCATCATTCGCTTTTTTCAAGGCGGTTCGCAACTGGCCTTTAACGAGCTGCAGAAGGCTCTGGTCAGTAATGAGGTAGCCATCATCGGCACCGCCACCGATGACCAATACCAGAAGCTAACCAAAAGCAGCCTGATCGTCGACCGGACGCGCCAATTCAGAGTGCCGCCGGCTTCGGTCGAGGAGACGGCCGAGATTCTCAAAGTCCTGGCCCCGGCCTTCCAAACCGATTATAAAATCACGATTACGCCGGAGAGCCTGACCGAGACGGCTCGCTTAGCCGGCCGCTACTACACCGCGGAGCCGCTGCCGGGTGCGGCCGTCCATTTGCTGCATCGGGCTTGCGCTCAGTTTAAGGTCAACTTTGAGGCCGACACCGAGCCGGAGGTGCCGCAAGACAGCCGGCTGGACGTCGATGACGTTATGCGGGCCGCCAGCACCCTGACCGGCATCCCCATGGCCAACATGCAGGCCGACGAGCGCGACCGCTACAAAAATATGGCCGAGCACCTGCACCGGCGGATCATTGGCCAGGAAGAGGCTGTCCAGGCCCTCAGCCGGGCCGTCAAGATGGCTCGGGTAGGCTTGAAAGACCCGAAGCGACCGATTGGGTCGTTTATGTTTTTGGGACCAACGGGCGTCGGGAAGACCGAGTTGGCCAAAGCCCTGGCCGAGTTCATGTTTGGCTCGGAGAACGCGCTCATCACTCTGGATATGAGCGAATATATGGAGGCCTCGGCGGTCAACCGGCTGATCGGCTCGCCGCCGGGCTATGTGGGTCACGAAGCGGGCGGCCAACTGACCGATGCCGTGCGCCAGCGGCCTTACAGTGTGGTCCTGTTTGACGAGGTGGAGAAGGCCGATATCAAGGTGTTCGATGTCCTGCTGCAAGTGCTGGACGAAGGGCGCCTCACCGACGGGAAGGGCGAGACGGTCAGCTTTAGCGAGAGCGTCATCTTAATGACCAGCAACATCGGGGGGCGCTATCTAGCCGATCCAGCGCTCGAGCCGGAGGAAGGGCGCGCCCTGGCCGAGCAAGAGGTCAAGACTCACTTTCGGCCGGAATTCCTTAACCGGCTGGACGACATCATCTTCTTCCATCACCTGACCTCCGCAAATTTGCGCGATATTTTGGAACTGCTGCTCAAGAAAGAGAAGCGGTTGGTCGCCGAACGGGATTTGGTTTTGGAAATCAGCGAACCGGCCAAACACTGGCTGCTTGATCAAAACGACCATCCGGAGTGGGGCGCTCGGCCGTTGCGCCGGATCATCCAAAAGCATCTGCGCGAGCCCTTGGCCGATTTTCTCCTGGAAGAGAATCCGGCCCCCGGTACGATTGTCAAGGTTCAAAAGACAAAGTCAGGACAGTTGAAGTTTGTGCCCAGTAAACCGGAGAAAAAGCCGAGCTGACAATGGAGTCTCTTAACCTCAACGCCGAGGCCATTGCTTACATAAAAAGCGAGTCAGAATTTAACAATGCCCGGCTGCGGGCTTTTATTGAATTGGTAATGGGCTTGATTACTCGTCACGATATGCATCTGCTCTCCTTCAACGAGGTCAGAGAAAAGCTGCGGCTACGGCAGTCTATTTACAAAGGTCTGCAAGATATACCGATCGCCAGCATTGTGGGTAGTGCCGGCCGCTACGAAGATTTTACTCGCCACTTTCTGCCCCGGACCAGCGACAAACGCGAGAAGGAGCGCTGGCGCAACGTCTATACCCGGGCGGTGACCGGCAAAGGCTTCCCCCCCATCGAGGTCTACAAGGTCGATCAGGCTTACTTTGTCAAAGACGGGAACCATCGCGTCTCCGTGGCGCGAGATTTGGGGTGGGAGACCATCCAGGCCAACGTCACCGAGCTGCCCAGTGCCATTTCCTTTGATCCGCAGGTTGAACCGAAGGATTTGCTGATCAAAGAAGAGTGCGCCTATTTTTTGGAGCAAACTCAGCTCGATCAAACCCGGCCTGACTCCAAAGAGCATATCGACTTCTCGGAACCGGGCGGTTACGGCAATCTGCTCTATCACATCGATGCCCACCGCTATTTGCTAACTTTGACTCAGCCTGACCAGCCGCCGATTTCGTTTGCCGCGGCCGCCGCCGATTGGTACGACCGGGTTTACCAGCCCATTATCGAGGCGGTGCGGCAGACAGAGATGGTGCGTCATTTCCCGGGCCGGTCGGAAAGTGATTTATACCGCTGGCTGATTGAACATCAGGCCGAACTGCATCAGCAGCACGGCCTGGTCATCCAGTCGCTACCCCAAACCGCCCAAGATTTTCTTGATTTTTTGGAGTCAAAAGCAGAAGACAAAAGTTCCGAGGTTTAATCAGAGCAAGGCCTTATGCCCACTCAGTGGAAAAATTTTGCTTTCTGGACCGGCGCTATTTTGCTTTTGATTCTAGCGACGGTCTTTTACCAGCCCGCGGCGGCCAAAACGGGTTCGCTGCTGGTGTGGACTCGGGATCGGGTCTATGTGATGGATATCGATACGCTGGACCTGGTCCGGATTGGGCCGGCCAAAGCCGGCGAACCGCTCACACCCTCACCCGGTTGCTTTGGCCAGGTCGAGGCGCCTTGCTGGGTGGTGGTCAGCGATCGGTTGTATCGGGTGGAAACGGGCCTGGCCAGTCGCAGTGTGCCGCAGGCCAAGTTACCCGTTGACCCGGGCTACCGTTGGGGCGAGATGCCGGTTAGTTGGTCGCCGGATGGGCTGCACCTGGCCTATGGCCTGGTCAGGCAAAAATCTCGTCAAGCGGAGCTGCGGGTCTACAGCGTTGAGACGGGTGAACTTAAAATAAAGGCCGAATTTCTTGATCCTACGGTCGCGGCGGCCTGGAGTGCCGCTTGCGTGGCCGGACTCGAAGCCGAAGGCTGCGAAATCGGCTTTAAGCAGGTAGCGGTGGCCCGGATTGGAGAGATCCTGCCTTCCTTATCCACCTATGCCCCGGCCACGGGCGAAACGCGCCGTTGGACCATTAGCCCCGCCCCGGTCGAGACCCTGAGCTGGACGGCTAGCAATGACTTGCTCTATAGCCGGCCCGATCGCCTGGTCTATCACGCGGCTGAGCAGACGCCCGCTTACGAGATGCCGGCCGGAGCGCAGTTCGCCTCGTTATCGCCGGATGGGCGTTATACCGTTTACTATCAGCCGTTCAAACTTAAGGCATGCTCCGCTGTTGAGGAAGAGGCATGCCTTTACCTCGGCGTCTGGTTGCGAGATAGCGCCAGCCCGTCATCCGATCCGGCCCTTATTTACAGCGTTAAATTGTCTGAACAAAAAGAGGGTTTGAATTTTGTCCCGATCTGGTCATCGGCAGGGGACGCCTTTGTCTTTTTCCAGGAGGGTCGCCTGATTCACTATAATCTAGCGACGGCTGAGGCAACCATCTGGTACAAGGCGATGCGCGGTAAACTGCGCTCGCTGCCGCTCTTCTCCCCCGATAAAGAGGCGGTTGTCTTTGTGGATAACCAGGGGCAAGGTCACTCGGAGTATCGCTTGGTCATCGTCAACCCTCGCCTCGAGCCGATTGAACACATCATCGAGACCGACAGCGGTTTTCGGGTGTTGGCCTGGTTGCCCAATTGAGGAGAGGGCAGCGCGGAGAGCGTTAAAGCCGCAGCGTAACTACTTTTGCTGGGCTCGATAAGATTTGAGGGCGGCTTCCGCATCCCAAGTTTCATCGAGCTCCTTAGCCACAGCGGCAGCCACTTCGGCCGCCGAGCCCTCTCGCTCTTGCTCCGGCCCCCATTTGAACATAGAGGTATATTGCGCGGTGCTGGAATGACCCGCTTGGGACGAGGCCTCATCGACCGCTCGCTGAAAACGCGCCGGCAGATTTTCTCGAACCGTGCCGTTGACGTCGGTGGCTTTGACGCCTAAAGGAATATGCTCCCAGAACAATATTTGGTATCTTGCCACGGTTTACCTCACCCTTGCACTGCCACTGATAGTTTAGCAGAATTCCCTTCTAATTATATTCAGTTGGGTCCATCAAGAAAATTTTACAGCCTAAGTGAAGCCCTTTCCAGATTTAGGGACCAGGCCGGTGAGATTTTTAGAACCTTGCCGGTCTTTCTAAACACGCTACCGTTAGGTTTTTTGAAAACATTAGTCCAAATTTTGATGTTAGGGTATGATAAGAACCAACAACTCTAAAACGGCATAAGGAGTATCGATGCAAATCTCACTTATCGGTATGTCCGGTACCGGCAAATCTCACTGGTCCAGCCAACTGGCTAAGCTAGGCTTCAAACGCTTCTGCTGTGACGACTTGATCGCTGCCAAGCTCAACTCCGCTCTCATCCGGCCCGATGGTACCCGGCAGTCGATGGGCGAGTGGATGGGGTTTCCCTATGAGTCTCAATATCGAGCCTGCGAAGCCAAATATCTCGCTTACGAGGCTGCGGTCTTGGAAGAGATCTTGAGCTATATGGCTACCCCCAATCCGGCCGAAAAAATTGTGATCGATACGACCGGTAGTGTCATCTATATGGCCGAGCCTCTGCTCCATCGGTTGCAGCAGCACACCACCATGGTCTATCTCGATACCCCGCTGGAGGTTCAGGAGAAAATGCGCCTGGCCTACTGCACAAACCCACCCCCGGTGATCTGGCTGGATCACTTTAAACCCCAACCCGGTGAAACGAATCAGGCCGCTCTGGCTCGCTGCTATCCGGAACTGCTGGCTTCCCGCACCAGCCAG
This sequence comes from uncultured Chloroflexota bacterium, assembly GCA_937864185.1. Lineage (GTDB taxonomy): Bacteria > Chloroflexota > Anaerolineae > 4572-78 > J111 > JAGRBY01. Next base: position 10,734 of record CALMIS010000271.1, on the reverse strand, counting down.
TATAAGCTGTGGGCCGATGTCAGCCTCGATTACTACTTGCTCCGCCAAAGCGATTTCTCAGTCCGGGATTTCCTGCGAGAGATCAATCGCGTCCAGGTTCCTTAGTTGAAGACCGGGTTTTAAGCTCCGACAGTGTCTTGGCGTTCGTTAGGTCTCTATCTCTTAACCTCTTTTTTGGTCGCCGGGTGTACATTTGCCTCCGACCCGAATATAATCAGAGAAGAAAGTGTCACCCCAACGTGGACTGGATCTACCGGAGAGATGACTCACTCGACGCCGACTTCACCCTTATTACCCCTCAGTAATTCCCCGCCTCCTGCTAGGCGCGATCCCCCTGCGCCGGCAGCAATTCAACCCACCGTACCTATTAAGGAGATAAATTTGAACCCAGAAGAGTTACTCACTCGCTACCAAGCCGGCGAACGCGATTTTCGCCAAGTTGATCTAACCGAGGCAGATTTGAGCGGTCTCGATCTTAACGGGATCGATTTTAGCGGCGCTAACCTTAGCCAGGCCAATCTCTCTGGTACTAACCTGAGCCGGGCGACGCTGAGTAGCGCTATTCTCAAAAATGCTAATCTAACCGGAGCCAACTTGTCAGAGGCGGATCTTAGCTGGGCCGATCTGGGGTTCGCCAATTTAACCCGGGCTAACCTGACCGGGGCCACCATGACCGCCACCATCCTATTTAGAGTCCGTTTCAAAGATACGATCATGCCGGACGGTCAAGAGCGATAGCTTAACCGCCATAAATTCTACAACAAAATCGCGTCATCAATCTAGCTTAAGGAGAACATCATGAAAAAGAAGCTACTACTACTCGCAGTTGGTCTTGTCCTCTTGAGTCTGCTTGTGGCCTGCGACGAGGGTTCGCCGCCCGAGTCTTCTGCCGTGCCCCAAGAAGAGCCGGCTGAGGCCGCCGCTGAAACCGGTGAGCTGGCAGAGGAAGCTGAGGCCGAAGCCGATCAAGAGCCCGCGGCTGAAGAGGTGGCTGAAGAGGTGGCTGAAGAGACTGCTGAAGAGATGGAAGAAGAGGCCCCACCGGCGTCAAACTCGCGCGGCACTGAGGGAATTTACACCCATCCCTCCGGCGTTTTCAGTGTTAACGCCTACAGTCCCACTTTTGAGGAGTTTGAGGATGGCACAATTTTTCAGAGTGAACATGCCACCATCCTGACCTTTTTTGAGGAGGCCCAGACTGAACTCAATGAGGACTCCCTTGAGAGTGTAGCTAATGACGTCCTCGATCGAATGTTGGTGCAGAGCGGCTTCGCGGAGGCCTATGAGGCTTATGCCGATGAAGCGGAAGTAACCGATAGCGGCTATCTTGTCTACTTTATTTACTCCGGCGAAAGCGGCGAGGGTGAGGGTGAACTGCTAGTCACTCAAGGCCAACAACTCGGCGGGGCTATTCTGCTGACCGCGGACTACGATGAGATGGCCCCGGAGTGGCGGGCCGTGGCCGATAGTTTCACTTTGAACGATATGTCTTCGGGGGATGAGACAGCCGCCGAGGACGAGAGTGCCGCAGAGACGGAGACGGTCGCTGCCACCGCTGAAGGCGAGTATGATTTTGATAGCGGCTTTCGGCCTGAGGTCGATGGTTTCAGTTTCTATAACTATGGCAATGACGAAGTGACGTATAATCTGACCCCGGCCGAACTGCAGCGCATGTTCGGAGATCAGGTCTGTGCCGGCACCTCCGGCGGCGAGTGTCTGCTCACCCCGCCCGCCCAGCAGTGGATGGAACAGATCAATGGTTACATGGATGGCGGTCACTGTGAGGGCATGGCGGTCTTGAGCACGCTCATGTTCACCGAAAAGATTATGCCTCAGGATTTTGGCGGTGAGGCCACGATTGAGTTGGAACTCGACAACGAAGCCTTGCAGCGCGAGATCGCTTACTGGTGGACGACCCAATCTACCTATCCGGCGGCCTTGAACAAGATCGACGAGTCGCCCAGCGCCGTTTTGGATACCCTGATTGAAACTTTTCAACAGGGGCGCGATCCGGCCGAGACCTGGTCTCTGGGCATCTACAAATCCGACTATACGGGCGGGCATGCCATTACGCCGTTCGCAGTGGAAGATCAAGGCGATGGTATTTACCACGTTCTGGTTTATGACAACAACTTTCCGGGTGAAACTCGCGTGCTGGAGATCGACCGGAACAATGACACCTGGCAGTACCAGGCTTCAATCAATCCCGATGTGCCGGAAGAGTTATACGATGGCAATGCCGAACTCCAGAATATCGAACTGGCGGCTATTTTTCCCCGGCTCGAGGCCCAGGACTGCGATTTCTGTGCCGGCCAGGGTTTGGGGCTGACCAAGGCCGCCGGTGGGTTAGCCGCTTTAGAGCCGGACTATTACCAGGTTTGGCTCCAAGGCCCAACCGATTTGCTCATCATCAATGACGCGGGTCAGCGAATGGGCTTTGACCAGGGCCAATTTATCAATGAGATCGATGGCGCCCAGTCGTTGGACTTCAGGTTCTCCGGAATTAATGTCTGGGAGGCCGAGAATGAGCCGGCCTATCGCATTCCGGCTGGCCAGCAGTTCGAGATTATCGTTGACGGCAGCCGCTTGAAAGAGGCCGCCGACTCAGAGGTCTCGATGATTGGGCCGGGCTTCTACCTGGCGATCGACGAGCTTTATCTGGAACCCGGCGAAGCAGACAGCATCTATGTCAGTACCGATCAGCAGCGCCACCAGCTAACCTACTACACCGACTATGCCGACTCTCCGGTGATTGAGATAGGCGTCGAAACCGAGCAGGCCGACTATGCGCTTCTGGTGCAGGCGACTGAAATGACCGGTGAGCAAGATGTCTTTGACGTGGGTATTGATCTGGAAGTCGGTGATTTTATGATCACCACAGTTGAAAACACCGCGCCGGTCACGTTTGACTTCGCCGTGATGCGCCTCGACGATGAGGGTGAGTTTGTTTTCGACGGGGAGGGCCTGGTGATGGCCCCGGATGATGTGGCCTATATCAACTACCTGGAATGGGTGGAAGATGGCAGCTTAATGTACGTTGACATCGATCACGGCAACGACGGCGAGATTGATGAAAGCCTGGAGTTAGAAGACAGCGGTGATGAGTTTGCCGCCGAAGAGTAATCCCTTCATCAACCTGGCCTAACCCCTTAACAAATCGTGGCGGCGTTGCTTTCGACAAGTTCAACCAACGCCGCCGCGATTGACCGGGGAGGCCAATTTCAATCCCCTTAACCCTCCGGGTCGGTAAAGACCGGCGCCAAAAGATTATCCACCGGCACATAGTCGTCTGTCAGCAAAATGATCGGCCCGGCCTCAAGATAGGCGGCTAGCTCAGCAGCCGGCAGAAAGTGCTGATCGAGCGGCGGCCGGCCCATCATCTGATCCAGCGACCGGACCGTCGCCACCACAACATACGTTTGCCGGCTAATGGCTCCCACGTCACCGACCGTAGTCGCGACATAGACATGGTCGAATGTCTGTTGGAGGGTGTGAACATAGGCCCGCAAAAAATCACCCCGCCGCCCGTCGATGATATTGACCATGTAAATGCCCTCTTCATCGAGCTGAGCCCGGACCAGTTGATTGAACTCCAAAGTTGTTAAATGATAAGGTACCGAAAAATCGTTGAAAGCATCGCCGACGATTAAGTCGTACTGTCCGGTTGTGGCCCGCTCAATCAAGTAACTGCGGGCGTCTTCGTTATAGGAGTCTATCGTGGTGTCGGCGGGTAAGCCTAAATGGGCGTAGGCTACCTCCGTCACCCCGGGATCGATTTCGACCACTTCAAGGCGGCTGCCCGGCAGGACCACTTCAATGTAGCGGGGAAAGGTATATCCGCCGCCGCCGATAAAGAAGGCCGCTACCGGTTCTTGAGCCGGGAAGAGCGTATGGAGTACCTCGGCGTAGATTTGCTCATAACCGTAGCGTAAGTGAGTTGGATCCGAGGCGTCAACATAGCTGTGCACCAGGCGATCGAGGGTCAGAATCCGGATATTCTCATCCTCGGCATCAAGCCGGACCTTTATGCAAAAGTAGTTTGTTTCGCGCAGGCAATCGCTATTTAGCCAGCCTTGCTGCTGCGCCAGGCCCGAGAGGGCGAGAAAAGCCCCGAAGATCGCCGGCAGGCTGTAACGCAGCCAGCCGCGCCCGCTCAGCGCAATCATGGCCCCGATGAGCAGCAGGCTGCCCGCCACCCCCCACACAATGGCTCGCGTCCCAAAGGTGCTGATCAAGAAGAAGCCGGTGGCAAACGTCCCGGCAATACTGCCCAACGCCCCGGCGGCATAGAGCTTGCCGACCACGTCACCGGTCTGATTGAGATCGACCAGGGTAAGTTTGACCACGATGGGGCTGATGACGCCGAGAATTGTGGCCGGTATCAGGAAGACGGCCGCAAAGATCAGGAGAATACTGGCGATCAGGGGCAGTTCCAGCCTTTGCAGCGGCCCTATCCATTCCAGGATGCCTAAAACGCTGACACTCCCTAGCGCCGACAAGGCAAAAGACAAGGCCAGGGTGTTGCGACTGGCATACCGGTCGGCGATCTTGCCGCCTAAATAGTTTCCGAGGCTGATCCCGGCCAACACCACGCCAATGATGCTGGTCCAGGTATACAGGCTGACTCCGACAATAGGAGCCATGATCCTGCCGGCGACCAGTTCGATGACCAGGATGCAAAAGTTCGAGAGGAAAACAATCGTAATGGCCCAAAAAGGACTCAGCCGCTCCTGTGGTTGCATAAGGAGCGATTATAGTCAAAAGCGAAGAATGGAAAAATGGGTCTCCGTATTAAACACGGAAAAATACCACCTCAGCATCAGGGAAATTCACTCAGATAAGTTGAGCGATTTCTACGGTTCCGATTTCGGTTTAGTTAGGCTATACTTGGATTTCAACAACATCTAAACTCGGAGTTCTGGTTAAGAGAGTAATCATCTTAACAGCACAATCTAAACCATGACAGAAATTGTTCAAATCCAAGGTCACAGCTTTGCCAATGCCTTAGAGGTATACCAATGGGCCAAATCGGTGGTGGGGCATCCGGCTCCCCACGACTCGCAGACTGTGATTAAGCAAGTTCTCAAGATTGATCTTGATTTGGAGGTCAATTCCTACAATGCTACGCTTCTGGCGGAGATCAATCACTTACCCTACCTAAGCTCAGAACCGCGGCCCTTGACCCACCAGTAGGGACATTGGGCTCGTTAGATTAAGCTCTGAACAATGGAGTTTTTGGGCGTTCTGACACCCTTAGTGGACTTGAGAGGCTGGTCCAGGAGGATAGAGAAAGGGAGACCCCAGCCGCGGGTCTCCCTTTCCGGTTTTAAAACTAAAACGCTCACCACAACTGGTGAGCGTTGGTAATTTCATTAGGCCGCGCTGACCGTAACTTTTCTCGCTTTGGCCGGCCCTGCTTTGGGTAAACGAATTTTGAGCACGCCATTCTTAATGGTGGCGGTAATGTTATCCTGGTCGACGCCATCCGACAGGCTAAAGCTGCGCTCAAAATCGCCGGTCCGATACTCGGCATAGGCCAGAGCAAAATTGTCGGGGCTGTGAAGGTCAACCAGGCCTTTGAGGCTCAAGACGTTCTTTTCCAAAGTGATGTCTAGAGAGTTCTCATCCACACCGGGCATATCGGCCACGATCGTGAGAGCATCCTCCAGTTCATAAATATCAACTCGGGGGACATAAGCTCGCCCTGGCCGGGTTCGTTCTGCCCCTTCGGCCAACGAAACTTCTTGTTTTTCTACTTCCTGAGTTTGTAAAGTTCCATTTTCAGTCGCCATTGTTTTACTCCTTGAAAATCTACTTCTATTTAGCCACTCTTGACGCTATTATCTTCGCAGAGAAGGGTCTGCTACCGGCTCTTAAGCTGTTTTGACTGTGATTTTGCGCGGCTTTTCCGCCTCGGCCCGCGGAGCCGAGATGTGCAGGACACCCTTTTCAAAGACGGCTTCCACCTTGTCAGATTCCACCATAAAAGGCAGTTGGAAGGTGCGGGTAAACTTGCCGTGACCGCGTTCGCGGCGATGATAGCGAGCCCCTTCCGGTAGATCTTCCGGTTGGCGAGAGCCGGTTAGCTTGAGCGTTTCGCCGACTACTGAAATCTCGATGTCCTCCGGATTGACGCCGGGCAGCTCAGCGGTGATGACGGCTCCATCCTCGTTGGTCCAGACATTAATCGCCGGGTAACTGGGCGCCACCCGGGTGCGACCGCCCAAGGCCGTCTCATCAAACAAGCGATTCATCTCCCGCTGCATGCGCTCGATTTCGCGCCAGGGGCTAGCCGAAGCATATAAACCAAAAGGTCTTTTTAACATTTTGAATTCACTCCTTTCTTACATAAAGCTCATTGAAAAGGCTGGTAAATTTTCTTATGTTTAAAGCATAAGAAATTTGTGTTAGATCAATGCTAGAGGTGTGTTAGAATTGTATTATACCAAGTACCCACTCTATGCCGGCCTAGTGTCCCTGAAGTTTCTGAACTGGCGGCTCACCCTTGTCAACGGCGGCTGAGGCCGGTTACAATAGAGCCAGTGACTGCCACTCGATCCCGCGCTTTTTCCACGGATACTTTGTTTCCGCACTCAACCGGCGCTTAAACTCCAAGTAGACCCTCTCTGCGCTCAGGCTCAGTTCAACAAGAATGATGTGGCGGCTGCTGGTTGAAACGATGTAACTAACCTTGCTGATCCGGTTGCGGTCCGGCTGGCTTACTCTGCCTGACGCATCGCCACATAGAAAAAGAAGGTTATGTAATCGAACCTTTCGAAGGAGTCTACCATGCCTATGTATCTCCATAGTTGGTAATAACAAAACGTCAGCCAACACAGCCGTGCAGCCGACAAGTGGGATTCTGCGCGATTTACAAGCCTTTTTCTGACTTCGAGTTTATACTGCTCCCAAGCCCAGTCCAAGTCCCGCCCACTTGCGGCTAACGCGCACCGTTGGCCGGACTCGAAAAAAGAATTACCCTGACCTCTACTCATCCACTCGATAATATGCTATACTTTGCCGTATGAAGATTTACTTGGATACCTGTAGTTTACATCGGCCTTTGGATAGTAAAATCCAAATTCGGATTATGCTTGAAGCAGAGGCTATTTTAGGGATTATCGGTCTATGTGAAACGGGGCAGGTTGAGTTGGTTTCCTCGGAAGTCTTAGTTTTTGAAGTAAATCGAAATCCTCAGCTAATTCGCCGAGACTTTGGGTTAGAAGTGCTGTCAAAGGCCAAGTCATTTGTACCTTTGAATCCGCAAATCGAACAACGCGCCGGAAGGTTGAATAAACTGGGTCTTAAACCTTTGGATGCTTTGCATCTAGCCTCGGCAGAAGAAATACAAGTAGATTATTTTTGTACGTGCGATGACAAATTGTTGAAGAAAGTCAAAGCGATGAGTGATGTAAAAACAAAAGTGGTTTCTCCACTGGAGTTAATTGAGGAAATTGAATGATGGTCGTAGAAGCAAAGCCCTTAGCTGAAATAACGCATGAAGCCATAAAAATATTGTACCAAAAGTTAGGTGTCGTCAATACGGTTCGCTTTTTAGGTCAGTTTACGGTTGGATATGGTAATTACCTGGAAGAACGTGAAGCCTTATTTGGCGACCTGACATTGGATGAGATTATTTCTGAAATAAAACAAAGTAGAAGCGAAGGCAATTTATCTGAGTAAGGGGATAATAAGCATACCTCTGGAGAGTGTACCATAAAAGTCAGGCTAAACGCGGGGGCCGCTCTTGAAAGACTTTCCTCACTGACGAAAGGTATCGATCCCTTCCTCGATCAGAGCCTTTCGTCTACGGAAGCCTTCGATCAAAATTTTTTCAACCTGTTTCGTCTACGGAAGCCTTCGATCAGAATTAATTTCAACTTGTTTCGTCTACGAAAGCCTTCGATCAAAATTGATTCAACCTGTTTCGTCTACGTAAGTCCTCGATCAGAATTAATTTCAGCCTGTTCCGTCTACGAAAGCCTTCGATCAGAATTAATTTCAGCCTGTTCCGTCTACGTAAGTCCTCGATCAGAATTAATTTCAACCTGTTTCGTCTACGTAAGCCCTTGATCAAAATTTTTTCAACCTGTTTCGTCTACGAAAGCCTTCGATCAGAATTAATTTCAGCCTGTTCTGTCTACGAAAGCCTTCGATCAGAATTAATTTCAGCCTGTTCCGTCTACGAAAGCCTTTGATCAGAATTAATTTCAACCTGTTTCGTCTACGTAAGCCCTTGATCAAGATGGGCTTCAGCCTCGCTCGTGGATGAAAGTGCTGGATCAAAGTTGAGGTCAACCTGGGGTGTTGGGCTGCTGCCAGGCAGGGCCTGCCTGGCTTGAATGCTTCAAGAGACAGCATACTCAATGGGATAGGCTATAACGCCCTGGTGAACGCGCTCGGCTATCTACGCGTCATGTTCACTCTCTGCGCTCAGGCTCAGTTCAACAAGAATGATGTGGCGGCTGCTGGTTGAAATGGTGTGACTGACTTTGCTGATCTGGTTGCGGTCAGGCTGGCTTTCTCTGCCTGACCCATCGCCACATGAATTCTTAGTTCGTTATACCGCAAAAATAATCCACAAAATTTTCCAAATATGCGTGATTATTAGATTGGCTGAAAACTTAATTGAGGGAGTTGTGAAATATCTGATTTGTTTATGCGCTGCGCTCTTTCTTGTAGCTGCTTGTTCTCTAAGCCCAGAGGCTACATCAACCGCTTCATCCGCGATAGTTACTCAGAATTTAGAATCTGTAATTGAACACTCCTACAATCTACTTGTGGAAAGAGGGTTTGAGTCAGGGAAATTAAGTTACGATACGGCCGACTATGCGATTGTACAATTTCCAAGTGGTGAACAGGGTGTTCTTGTTACTCTTGGATTCTTTGGTATTGCTCGTGGCTACCAACTTTTGTATCGAATAGAAAATGAGCAACCTGAACTTATTGAACCGATTCGAACAGGGAGATATATTTGGGGTCTCAAAAGTATTCAGAATGAAAGACGAGACTCGGCACAAGTGGATATGGGGTTTTTAGAACTTTTGGCTTCGAAAGATAGTAAATGGAAAAATATTGTGAGGGTAACTGGTGCCGGACACGCAGGAACTGGGCTATGGGATGATGGTTATTTTGAAATCTTGGCGGTGACAGAGAGTGGACTGCAAAAATTATTCACTGGTGTCGAATTCGTTACCAATAGCACAACAGTGGATAGCACTCAACAGTATCAATTTACAGATTTGGATGACGATGGTAATCAAGAGATTGTGGAAACCACAGAAATTTGTGAGTATGGGCTAAGTGAAACTGGGGAAAGAGAGGACTTGGGTTGTCAGCAATCTCAAGGTATTTATAGATTTAATGGTTCACATTATGAGCCAGAGTAACTTGGCTATGCCAAAGAAAAAGCGGTATAACAAGTCATTGGTGGGCGAATTGCTACAGCTGCGATTTTTGAAAGTAGACTTGCCGTCGAAGGTCAAAATTCAAGTGGTTTGCAGTGCCGGCCCGCAATCGCCACAATTCCACCGTTAGGCGGTAAATCACAACACAAACCCTGACTTTTAGAAGAAAACTGGTATAATCTCAACAATCCATCGTGATTTCACGATAGCCGGAGCTAAGATGCCAGCAAAAGATATATATCACGATAATGTAAAAAATGCCTTGATCAAAGATGGCTAGACAATCACCAGCGATCCCTTCATCATTCAATTCAAAGGCATACGACTTTATGCAGATTTAGAAGCAGAGAAACCACTTGCTGCAGAAAAAGAAGGTCGAAAAATAGTTGTTGAGATAAAAGTGTTCAATACGCCCTCGCCGATTACTGAGCTAGAGAAAGCTATTGGACAATATGGGATTTATCGTACATTTCTCAAGCAGAGTAATCCAAGCCAGCAAATATATTTAGCCATTGCCCAGGATGTCTATCAGGATTTTTTCAAACAACCTGCCATTGAAACAATTATGGATGACCATCAAATAAGCTTATTGGTATTTGAGCCTCATAATGAGGAGGTAGTTTTATGGATAAGATAGAACGTTATCGACAAATCTTACAACAAATTGTTACAAACCAAGCCGAATATTCACCGAGCCATGGCGAAATAGAGACGCTCCCGATCTGTGATACTAAACAAGACAATTATCTACTAGTAGATGTAGGCTGGGATCAAACGGGGCGAGTGTATTCGGTGATAGCTCATCTTAGTCTTCGAGAAGGCAAGATATGGGTTGAGCGAGACGGTCTTGAGAGGGGAATAACCCGAGAATTGCTGGAAGCTGGGATTCCACAAGAAGATATTGAATTGGCATTTTATCGTCCTGAAAGACGGGCTTTAGTAGACTTTACCCTGACCTAGCCTGAATCGATGCTGCTCATAAGATGCCGGTACCGCCCAACAACACGCTGGTTCCGACCACCAAAGCAAGCCACTTCATGCGTTTGGTTGGGGCCGTGAGTTGGTTGTATCCTTAGGACGCTAGATGTACCGGGTATCGATACGGACTTGACTGCGACAGAGATAATTCAGTTCATTCAAGAAGGGCGCCGCTATAACAGTTAATTTCGGTTGGCACAACGATCAATTTGGTCAGGCTAAACGCGGGGGCCGCTCTTGAAAGACTTTCCTCACTGACGAAAGATATCGATCCGTTCCTCGATCAGAGCCTTTCGTCTACGTAAGCCTTCGATCAGAATTAATTTCAACCTGTTTCGTCTACGGAAGC
>CALMIS010000270.1 GCA_937864185.1 uncultured Chloroflexota bacterium | reverse complement strand
AAATATATTACTTCTGATTTCAAGATAATGAGGGGCAAACCCGTCATCATTGGGACCCGTCTTCCGGTTGAACTGATTTTGGAAAAAATTGCTGCGGGTGAGACTGTTGAGCAAATCCTTGAGGCTTACCCCCGTCTCACCCCTGAAGCCATTCGTGCGGCGATTGCCTTTGCCGCTGAAGCCTTGCGAGCTGACGTCGTTTATCCCATTGTGGAAGCAGTATGAACTTCGTCGCCGATGAGAGCGTAGACCAACCGATAGTAACGCAACTGCGTCAGGCAGGCCATACGGTTTTGGCTATTGTGGAAATGGAGCCAAGCATTTCTGACGAGACGGTATTGGAGATAGCCAATCAGCAAGGGATGGTGTTGTTGACCGGGGACAAAGATTTTGGCGAGTTGGTATTCCGTGACCGTCGGTATATACATTTGGGATTGTGTTGATACGGCTGTCGGGTTTGACAGCCCCGGCCAAAGCCGAGATAGTCGTATCCGTGGTCAAAGACCATGGCGATAAATTGATTGACGCTTTTGTCGTGATAACTGCCAACAGTGTGCGGATTCGTTCGCGTTTATTGTAAGGATTTACGGTAAAGCAGTGTTCGCAGGTTGCCAGTCACCCCCACAATTAAGGTCAGCGGGGCAGTCGCCCACCCGTCTGTCTCTCCCAAACGCCGCCTAAGCATTTCCCATTACCCCACTTCCCAGTCAAGCCCCTGCTGTCACCGGCCCCGTCGAGCGGGGGAGAAGATCGGGGGTGAGCACCGGTCTGGAATCGGCTAGAGGCGCGGCGTTGGGCAGCAAGATCAATACCAAAATCAATCCACTGTGAGATAAATCGGAATCGTTTTTAGGGAAACGTCAAAGTGTGAGCAGACAGAGGCGTGGTATAATGTCACTATAAGATAAACAGGGATAATCCATGAGGATACAGCGTGTCATTTGGTTACCGGATATTGAGGACAAGCTTTTGCAAAAGCATGGTTCTTGGCCGAGGAAGTTGAGGAAGTCCTATTCGATGCGCCTCGGATTTACTTCGTGGAAAAGGGCAACCGCCCGGATGAGAATCTCTATGCAGCGACCGGTCAGACCGAAGCAGGACGCTATTTGATAGTTTTTTTCATCTTGAAGTCAAAAAATGAAGCCCTAATTATCAGTGCCAGAGATATGGATAGAAAGGAACGGCAGCGATATGGCCGACGAAAAGGTTAGTTCTATCTCTAAAAGTAAAAATCTGGAAGAAATGGCCGATTTTTGGGATAGTCACAGTCTGGCTGATTACGACGATGAGATCGAAGAAGTCGACATGACTTTTGATCCGGCAGCACGACGGACTTGGATCGGTATCGAGCCGGACCTTTTGGCTGATTTGAGGCGCATTGCTCGTGAACGGCGGGTCAGCACCCAAACGTTGATCAATCTATGGCTGAGTGAGCGGGTGGCGCAACAAAAAGTTCAGGCTACTTCTTCTTGAAAAGGCTGTAATGGGGGCAGGTTTGAAACGGTAACCAGTAGGGTGCCGGCTCAAGCCGGTGGAGATCGGGTTTACGGTTGATTGACTCTACGATTGGCGAATATGATTACCAAGTTCCGACGCTTTTACAATGTAGTGGATAGTTTTTTTGATCGACATACCATTTCTCAAGAGATGAGTGTCTCCCAAGACGCCGGGGCTAAGAAGCAACCCCAGACGGCCCGACAAACCCTGGCCATGATCCTGCCAATCGTCAAAGAATTCGACCGGCAGGCTCGTCTAAAGTCGATTGTCTCCCAACAGGGCGTCGATAGTGGCGGCACAAGTGTCCATTGGGAGTTCTTTTTTGATCTTGGTCGTCGCCAAGCAAAGCTTGTCGGCGAGTGGATACTCGCTTGGGATGACCGACTGGATAACTACGGGCCAGCTCGCCTGGAGGTCACGGTCCAGCCCTTTCCTCCGCCTGGCAGCCCCATAAGCCAATTGGTTCGAGAGGGGCACTTACTGCATCGTCAACTGGCCGGAATGTGGAGACGGGAACAAGAACGCTACCCGGACTTGCCGTATGAGTTTCACGATACTGATGTTATTCTGGCCGATTTTTCTCGGCAAGGGCTTGACGTGACCCTGACTGAGTTTTCTCTGCGTACCGGCCAATCACCGGAGGGGCATCTTTGTTGGATAGCCCAGACGAGATATGAGACCTATTATGCGGTATTTGTTTCGGGCCTCGTGGACTAAGTCAAGATCAGGGGGAGGATCGTCTTTCCTCTTGCCTCTTCCCAATGCTGCAAAAGCTTTACTAACAGGCGATGAAGTTTCCCCGGTGTAGATATTTATGACACTGCTCTATCTTGATTACAATTGCTTTCAGAGAAGCTTTGATGACCCGACTCAAATCAGGATTCAAATAAAAGCGTTGGCGTGTCAAGAGATTTTTACTCGGGTTGAACAGCAAGCTGATCTGGAGTTGATCTGGTCATTTATGCACCAAGATGAAACAATCCTTTGCCCATTTCCGGATCGAAAGATAGAGGCGTTGCGATTAGCCCGGCTTTGCCAGCACAAAATAGGACCTGAGCAGGCCATTTATGATATTGTAAATCCGGTGGATTATGTTAGAGAGGAGTGAAACCAGATGAGTACAGGCACGCTCAACGATACAGAGTTAAGAATTAAAGGCATCGAAATCTTAAACGAATCTTTAGGAATAGCCGATGCCTTGAGATTTTTAAGTCTGCTTCACCGTGAGCCAACAGATTACGTAACTCTATCCCGGCGATTCTACAAAGGCCAAACTGTTGACGATATCTTTGACCGGGCCAGGCAGAATTGGCCGCTTGACGCTGAGACGACGAGCAACACAGAGGTCAGTTGAGGCGGACATCTCAGCAAAGGGCATCATCGAAAGCCCCTGCTGTCACCGGCCCCGTCGAGCGGGGGAGAAGCTCAGGGGATGAGGCGTGGTCTCACCTAGCCCAGCTTCCATCGTTGTAATCCCCTTTCCCTTTTCTGACTTATCAGCGACAAAGCTGCGACCGGCTGCACCCCAAAGGATGAAAATAGGGAGGGCGATAGTTCCTGGCGGGACGACACGAGAATGAAAATTATGGCTACCGGCTACCGGCTACCGGCTATTTACTGAGGAGGCTATTTTGGCTGTCATTCCAAGAGTCATCGCAAAGTTCGAATCCGATGAACCCACGCTCAAATTGGCAGTGCTCATCGACGCTGATAATGCCCAAGCCACGATTATCGAAGGCTTGCTCGCCGAAATCGCTACGTTTGGCGAGGCGACTGTGAAGCGGATTTATGGCGACTTTACGTCGCCAACCAGTGCCCAGTGGAAAAAGGTCCTCCAGACGCACGCGATTAAACCCATTCAGCAGTTCGCCTATACAACCGGGAAGAACGCAACAGATAGTACGCTCATTATTGATGCGATGGATCTGCTTTACACCCGTCGTTTCGACGGTTTCTGTCTGGTCTCAAGTGATAGCGACTTTACCGGGCTTGCGCTGCGCATCAGAGAAGAAGGCTTAACGGTGTTGGGCTTTGGCGAACAAAAAACACCGGAAGCATTTCGGAATGCCTGTCATAAGTTTATCTTCACCGAAGTACTTAAGCCTGTATCGTTACAGAAGACTTCAGCCAGCCCCAGCCAGGCCCCTGCCACGCCAACGACGCAGCCAACTTCATCAACGTCAGGCGAGCCGGTAGCCCCGCCAAAGTCGTCACAACCAGCGTTGCCGAGGAAATTTATTCTCGAGGCTCTGGGGAGTATCCAGTATGATGATGCGGGCTGGGTCCATCTGGGTGTGTTTGGCAGTTATTTGACCAAAATCAAGCCTGATTTCGACCCACGGCTCTATGGTTTCAAGAAACTAAGTGATTTGGTGAAAGCCATGGGTAATGACCTTGAGATCGAAGCCCGAAAAACCGCCGGTTCATCAGCAAAGGCGCTCTATGTGCGTCGCCGGGCAGCCCCTTAGACCGCTGTCCCACTCCGTCCGCCGCCCAAGTTAAGGTCGGCGAGGCGGTCGCGCACCCTTCTGTTTCCTCTAAACGGTGCCTATGCTTTCCTCTCTAGCCTGCTTCTCAGTCAAGCCCCTACTGTCACCAGCCCCGTCGAGCGGGGAGAAGATCGGGAGTGAGCGCCGGGCCACACCCAGTAAGGTATTTTGTTTGAACCTGCAAGGTAGGGGGGAAGCAGGCTGAGCAGACTGTGATATAATTATTTCGACAGGATTCAGTTCATAAGATAGGTGGAGGCAATCATGCTGGGATTTGAGCGTATAACCTTTGACCCCAATGTAATGGGGGGTCGGGCATGTATTCGAAATATGCGAATTACGGTTTCACTCGTCGTTAATTTGGTCGCCAATGGGCTGAGTTTTCCTGAAATCATCGAAGCTTACCCATATTTGGAAGAAGAAGATATTCGTCAAGCCCTACAATACGTGGCTTGGCTGGCTGAGGACGCGGTGTACTCAGTAGAACCTTTGATGGCATAGCGGTCGGAAGTAATGAACGCATCAAGCAAGAAAGCAACGTCGGCAATTCTGGAAATAGTTGATAATCAACTGAAGGATAACACCCCCCCGGAAACCAGGGAAACATATCAAAGACTCCTAAACGAGGGGTTTAGCCCTGACAAGGCGCGGGACTTGATCGCCGCAGTCGTGAAGGCTGAGATTCTTGAGGTACTGAAGACACAACAGCCATATGACCCTAAACGATTTGTTGAAGCGCCCCACAAATTGCCCAGGCTGCCTTGAGAGGGCAATATTCAGTGCAACCATTCACGCTTTGCCCCGGATCTTATCAGAGATGATGAAGCCCATCCATGAACTTGATTTCCCGGCAAATCCGCCGGAAAAACCGGGCTATCGCCTGGAGTTTGGCGATGATTTTCAAGCCGCGACCTTGGATACAAATAAGTGGTTGCCCTTTTATCTACCCCAGTGGAGCAGCAAGCAACGGGCCGCGGCCCGTTATTCTATGCCGGGTCACTGCTTGAGGCTGCACCTTGACCGCGACCAACCCGCCTGGTGTCCTGACTACGATGGCGGAGTGCGGGTCTCGTCGCTGCAAACCGGCTGTTTTTCCGGACCGGTCGGCAGTGGTCAGGGCCAACATAAATTCAAGCCTGATCTCGTGGTGACAGAAGCGCAACCGACGATCAAGCACTACACCCCGCGGTATGGATATTTTGAAACACGGCTTAAAGCGGTCCCGCTGCCCGGCTATATGGTGGCCTTGTGGATGATCGGCTTTGAAGAGCGGCCGGCAGAGTCGGCCGAGATCTGTATTTGCGAGATCTTTGGTCAGGGCGTGACCGCAGCCAGCAGCCAGATTGGTTATGGCCTTCATCCGTTTAACGACCCGGCCATCACCGATGAATTCTACCAGGACAACCTGGCGATCAATGCCGGTTACTATCACCTCTACGCCGCGGAGTGGACCCCCACCTCCGTGGATTTCTATGTGGACAATGAGAAAATAAGACGGATTTGGCAATCGCCTCAGTATCCGATGCAGTTTATGTTAGGGCTATATGAGCTCCCGGATCAGGTGACAGCCGCCTCGCTCGAGAGCAGTTGGCCAAAGACGTGTGAGGTAGACTACGTCAGAGGATACCAACCGCTGGCCGGCTATGAGTAATCTAATCACTCCAGAAGACAGAAGTCCACCGTAAGGTTGGGTTGAAACCATTGTTGTCCCTCGAAAAAAGCAGTGTGCCATTACGGACTAGTCGTCAACTTTCATTAGCTCATTAGCATAGAAAGACCCTGAAGATTTGAAAACCTTCAGGGTCTTTTCTACGGTCGTAAGCGACCTCTATTGAGTTTGGTAGGTTGTCTATTCGCTTTGGGGTATCAGCACCGTATCGATGACGTGAATGACGCCATTGGCGGCCTCGATATCGGCGGTGACGACTTGAGCCCCATTGATCATCACTTGCTCACCTTCGGCCGTCACGGTCAGACTGGTCCCTTGAACCGTTTCGGCTGAATCGAGCCCGACGACGTCAGCAGCCATCACTTTGCCAGGCACAACGTGGTACAGCAGCACATCGGTCAGGGCCGGGACATCCTCCAGCAGCCCTTCCACCGTGCCTTCAGGCAGCGCGGCAAAGGCTTCATCGGTGGGCGCGAAGACGGTGAAGGGCCCTTCGCCTTGGAGCGTTTCAACCAGGTCAGCCGCCGTCAAAGCAGTTACCAGGGTTTCAAACCGGCCGTCGGCCACGGCAATATCGACAATGGTTGAGCTGGTCGGGCCGTCTTCCGCCATTTCGTCTTCTGTCATCCCCTCTTCCATCGCCTCATCGCCGGCAGGTGGGAGTAAGACCGCATCGATGACGTGGATGACGCCGTTAGCCGCTTCGATATCGGCGGTGACGACTTGAGCCCCATTGATCATCACTTGCTCACCTTCGGCCGTCACGGTCAGACTGGTCCCTTGAACCGTTTCGGCTGAATCGAGCCCGACGACGTCAGCAGCCATCACTTTGCCAGGCACAACGTGGTACAGCAGCACATCGGTCAGGGCCGGGACATCCTCCAGCAGCCCTTCCACCGTGCCTTCAGGCAGCGCGGCAAAGGCTTCATCGGTGGGCGCGAAGACGGTGAAGGGCCCTTCGCCTTGCAGCGTCTCGCCCAGGCCGGCCGCCGATAACGCGGTGACCAGCGTGCTAAACCGGCCATCGGCCGTGGCGATGTCTACAATGTTGGAGGCCGTCATTTCCTCTTCCGCCGCCGCCTCTTCAACCACCGCTTCGGCGGGGGCATTGGCTTCGACGGGTTCCTCTTCCACGGCTGCCGGTGCAGCTTGGCTACAGGCCGTGACCATCACCATCCCGATGATTAAGAAGGGTAAGGTTAGAATTCTTCGAATGTTCATTGAATTTTTCTCCGTATTCTTCAATTGACTTGGATCTTCTCATCATTTTCCGGTAAGCCCGGTCTCGACTTGGTTAAGGTCACTAGTTCGGCTTGTCGAAACCCACGTCACCGCGCTCCATTGAGAAGATACGTTTGTTTTACAAAAGACTAAGTCAGGTGCATAGCGCTTGCCACTGTTTGTTTATCAGACCACCTTTGCTCTGATTGAGACTGTGTACACAATTTGTCTAGATACTGTTCACATTTTATATGTTTTAATTATCGCCACATTAAAAACAGACGGGGTTTTTAGAGTCCCAGATTAATACTTCCCTACGATCATGGAACTCTGAGCGGAGCTTGGCATCGATTTTGTTTCAAAAGCGAACTTATACAGCTTGAGATTTAATGCCTTGCCGCGGCTCAATCGTGAAGATTGGCCGGGTGGGGGATAAGGGACAGGGGTTACAGTTGTGGAGCAGGCGTAGCCTGTGGAACAACCGGCGCTCAGCCGAAAGACCCGAAAGGAGGCAAATCCCTTTCGGGTCTTTCGGTGACACCATTACTACGACTCTTTCAAAAAGTTCCGCAGCACGGTCTGCAAGATACCGCCGTTGCGGTAGTAATCGACCTCGACCGGGGTATCGACCCGGCAGATGGTGGTGATGGTCCGGGTCTGGCCGTCGGCGCCGGTGACATCGACCTTGACCTCCTGGCGGGGCTGGAGCTTGTCATCGACGTGAATGGTGTAGCGCTCCTGGCCGGTCAAGCCCAGGCTTTGGGCGTTTTCGCCGGCTTTGAACTGCAGCGGCAGCACGCCCATGCCGACCAGGTTGCTGCGGTGGATGCGCTCAAAGCTCTCGGCGATGACGGCCTTGGCCCCGAGCAGGAAAGTGCCCTTGGCCGCCCAGTCGCGGCTGGAGCCGGTGCCGTACTCCTGACCGGCAATGACGATCAGCGGGGTGTCGTCAGCCTTGTACTTCTCGCTGGCGTCGTAGATCGGCATGACCTCGCCGGTGGGTAGGTAGGTGGTCCAGCCGCCTTCGGTGCCGGGGGCCATCTGATTGCGCAAGCGGATGTTGCCAAAGGTGCCGCGGGTCATCACCCGGTCATTGCCCCGGCGCGAGCCAAAGGAGTTGAAGTCCCACTTCTCCACCCCGTGCTCAATTAAGTAGCGCCCGGCGGGCATATCGGCCGGAATCGAGCCGGCCGGTGAGATATGGTCCGTCGTGACCGAGTCCCCGACCTTGACCAGGACCCTGGCCTCTTTGATCGGCTGGATCGGTTCAGCCCCGGCGCTCATGCCGATGAAGAAGGGGGGCTCCTGAATGTAAGTCGAAGCCTCGTCCCAGGCGTACAGCGCGCCTTCGGCCACCGGAATGGCGTTCCACTTTTCGTTGCTCTGCTCGATGCCGCCGTACTCGCGGTTGAAGGTGGCCGGGTTGAGCGCTTTATCATACTCGGCCAGGATTTCAGCCCGGGTGGGCCAAACGTCTTTGAGATAGACCGGCTGGCCGTCCGAACCGGTGCCCAGCGGCTCGTTGACCAGGTCGATATCGGTGGTGCCGGCCAGAGCGTAGGCGACCACCAGCGGCGGCGAGGCCAGGTAATTGGCCTTGATGTAGGGGTGGATGCGCCCCTCAAAGTTGCGGTTACCGCTCAGCACGCCGGACACAATCAGGTCGCCGCCGGTAATGGCCTCGACGACGGGTTCCGGCAACGGGCCGCTGTTGCCGATGCAGGTGGTGCAGCCGTAGCCCACGGTGTGGAAGCCCAACTGCTCCAGATAGGGAGTCAAGCCGGCTTCGTTGAGATAGTCGGTCACCACTTTGGAGCCAGGAGCCAGACTGGTCTTGACGTAGCTGGGCACCTTCAGCCCTTTTTCTACCGCTTTCTTGGCCAAAATCCCGGCGCCCAGCATGACCGAGGGGTTGCTGGTGTTAGTGCAAGACGTGATCGCCGCCAGGACGACCGCGCCGTGCTTGAGTTCAGCGCCGGCGGTGCCGTTGGGCTTAATCTGGCCAGTGCGCTTGAGGGCCTCGGCGGACAGGCCAAAACCTTGGGGGCCGACCGGCTTACTCAGCGCGGTTTGGAAAGCTTGCTTCATCTGGGAGAGCGGCACCCGGTCTTGGGGGCGTTTGGGCCCGGCCAGGCTCGGCACCACCTCGCCCAAATCTAGCTCAAGGGTGTCGGTAAAGACAGGGTCGGGCGTCTCATCGGTCCGGAAGAGCCCCTGCTCCTTGACGTAGCGCTCGACGAGCTGGACCAGATCGGCCGGGCGGCCGGTGCGGCGTAGATAGTTGAGCGCCTCGGCGTCCATGGGGAAGAAGCCCATCGTGGCGCCGTACTCGGGCGCCATATTGGCGATCGTACCCCGATCCGGCAGGGTCATCTGGCTCAGGCCGGTGCCGTAGAACTCGACAAACTTGCCGACCACGCCCTTCTGGCGCAGCATCTGCACCACGGTCAGGGTCAAATCGGTGGCGGTCACGCCTTCGCGGAGCTGGCCGGTGAGCTTAAAGCCGACCACTTCCGGCACGAGCATGTAGATCGGTTGGCTCAGCATGACGGCCTCGGCCTCGATCCCGCCCACGCCCCAACCGACGATGCCGAGACCATTGATCATGGTCGTATGGCTGTCGGTGCCGACCAGGGTGTCCGGGTAGGCGACAATACCGTCCTCTTCGGGCCGGGTCCAGACCCCCCGGGCAATATACTCCAGGTTAACCTGGTGCACGATGCCGCTGGCCGGCGGCACCACACTGAAGTTATCAAAGGCTTTTTGGCCCCAGCGCAGAAATTCATACCGTTCGGCGTTGCGCTCAAACTCGATTTCGGCGTTGCGCTCGAGGGCAATGGACTGGCCAAAGACATCAACCTGGACCGAGTGGTCGATGACCAGGTTGACCGGCACCGTCGGGTTGATCTTTTGCGGGTCACCGCCCATGCGGGCCATCGCCGAGCGCATCGCCGCCAGATCGACCACGGCCGGCACGCCGGTAAAGTCCTGCAGAATGACTCGGGCCGGCTTAAAAGGGATCTCATCCGAAGCCGGGGCCGGGGCGTTCCATTTGGCCAACTTGACTACATCTTCTTCAGTGACCACGTAGCCGTCGACTTCTCGGAGCACGGCTTCCAGCAAAATTTTGATCGAGAAGGGCAACTTTGAAATTTCGCCAAGACCATCTTTTTCCAGCTTGTCGAGGCGATAGATATAGGCCGGGCCGCTGCCGGTCTCAAACGTCGCTCGCGCGCCCAAGGAATTTTTGGTAAGTTGGGACATCGTGAATCTCTCCTTCACATCATTGTCTTAATTTTTTACTGCGGTTAAATTTCGGGGGCGATATGCCGGGTATTTTACTCCGAATGGAGGTTTAGTACCAAAAGATACTCCGTTCCTTGAATTGGAGTCCAGATGGAAAATAGGGTGTGTTTTGAAAAGGACATCCGGTAACAAGGCAAACGCCCACTGTTGTTTCTATGGTAGTACAACAATTGGGCGCAGGGCGGGGCAAAAAAAGAGCGGTCAGGATTTTCAGACCTGACCGCTCTTCATCGTTATTTTTCGGCAAAGACCAGGGTAAAGGTGAACCAGCCGGGCGGCCCTTCGACAATAGCGACGCCGATGCTGTTATGTTTATAATGCAGCAAATTATTGCGGTGCGGCCGGCTGCTCATAAACCAGTTGATCGCGGTATCTACGGTTTGATCTCGGGGGCGGGTGTTGCGCTGAATGTTCTCCCCGGCGTTGGTGCTGCGGCTAATGCCCAGGTCGGCCAGCCGGTCGCGCAGCGTCTCGCCACTCGGATTGACGTGGGAGAAGAAGCTGCGGGTATACATATCTTGGGCATGCAGCAGCGCGGCTTGGGTCAATTGGGCGTCAAATTGATAAGGCGCCAGGCCAACAGCCACCCTTTCGGCATTAACCCGGTCGACCAGTTGTTGGACGAGGTCGGTCGAGTTGGCCGGCGGTGGGCCGGGCGTAGGCCGCGGGCGAGAAGGCACCGACGGGTCTGGCGGGGGCGGGGTGGGGCGCGGTATCTGGAAAATAACCGGCACGGCCACAAGCTGGCCCGGGCTTAGGTCGCTGGGGTCCAGATCGGGGTTGATGGCCAAAATATCTTTCACGCTGGAGCCGAAGCGAGTAGCAATGCCGATCAACGTGTCGTTTTCTTCCAGTTCATACAGCACCACCGGGAAACCAAGCGTAATGCCATCATGGGGCGGAATAATCAGACTCTGGCCGATTTGCAGCAGCGTTGGATCGGCAATGTTGTTGGTCGAGAGCAGAATCTCGACTGGAATGTTGAATTCGGCGGCAATCGACAGGGGCATGTCGCCCGGCTGCACAATGTAGTTGGCCGTTTCCTCGGAGTCAACATATTTGGCAAAAACAAGATTAGGGTCTTTAAACAGAATTGGCACGGCGACGGTTTCGCCCGGCTTTAATGCCTCATCATCGGTCAAGGCCGGGTTAGCCTCTTGCATCGCCTGGACACTGGAGCCATATTTGGCTGCGATCCCCAAAAGCGTGTCACCCTTCTTGATTTTGTGGAGGTTTATTTTGCCTTTATAGGCTTTGTCTTCGGGCGGGATCAACAAAATATGGCCCGGCTTCAACTTATTGGGATCCCGAATATCGTTGGTTACCAACAACTCTTCGGTCGTGATGCCGTAACTGGCCGCAATTGAAATGACGGTTTCATCCCGTTTCATCTTGTGGAAGATAAAGGCTGAGGTTGGGGTGGGCGCAGGCTTAGTGGTTGGCCCGACTGAGGCCTTCTGGACCGGCAAGGGGCCTCCGTCCGATAACAGCGCTAGAATCAGGGTCGGTGTAGCTTTAGGCGGCGCACTGCGCAGAGGAGTAGCCACGCTGACCGGCTTAACCTCTTGTTTAGCGTCCGTTAGGGAAGCGACAACCGGCGCTTCCTGACCAGCGGCATCTTCTAGACCGATAAGGGCAGGGCTGGGCGTTGGGGTTAGTTCCGCTAGGCTGAGGTGGTTCTGGACATAAACTACGGGGACAACGAGCACACTCAGCAACATGGCGCTGGCCCAGACGCGTCGGGGTAGTTGTCGAAGTTTGAGAAGATGTTGTTTCACCGGTCAATTACCTTTCTGCAAAGACAAGCACGTAGGTGTACCAGCCAGGCGGACCTTCGGTCACGCCGACGCCGATACGGTTAAAGTGGTCGTTTAGGATATTGGCGGTATGCGGACCGCTGCTCAACCACCAGTTCATGGCGTAAGCAACGGTTTGATCTAACGGACGGGTGTTGCGTTGCAGATTCTCGCCCGAGTAAGTGACGTTGAGCCCCTTTTGATAGATGCGTTCTTTCAGAGTCACCCCTTCCGGCGTGGTGTGGGCAAAGTAGCCGCGAGCTAACATATCCTGGCTATGAACCAGGGCCAGATCTATCAAATCCGTATCGACTTGATACGGGGGCAGCCCGACTTGATTCCGGGCGCCGTTGATCGCCTGAACGACCTGCTGCTGCAACGATAACTCACTGTCTTGGGGTGCTTGA
This sequence comes from uncultured Chloroflexota bacterium, assembly GCA_937864185.1. Lineage (GTDB taxonomy): Bacteria > Chloroflexota > Anaerolineae > 4572-78 > J111 > JAGRBY01. Next base: position 35,026 of record CALMIS010000270.1, on the reverse strand, counting down.
ACGACCGTGACCCGGGGTTGTTCGGGGTTGGCCTTGGGATTGACCGGAGAGGTTGTCACCGGAATGACCACTTGCTGGCCGATCTGCAAATTGTCAGGGTCGAGCTCCGGATTAGCGGCTAGAATGTCATCGATGGTGGAGCCGTAGAAGAAGGAGAGATAAGCAAAGGTATCGCCTGAGGTAATGGTATGGACCACCGCTGGCGTACCGGGTTTGACATTGCTGGGGACGATGAGCAGCTCCTGCCCAATCTTGAGAGCATGCGCGCTGCTCAATTTATTGACCATTTGAATGGTTTCGACGGTCGTATTGTAGGCCAGGGCAATGGCCAACAGGGTGTCGCCTGCTGTCACGGTATGGTGAACCGGGGTGGTTATCGGGGTCGGGGAAGAGCGTGGCTCGGGCGTAGGGCTAGGTGAGGCGGCGCCCTTGACCGGGATCAAAAGTTCATGGCCTACTTGCAGCAACGAGGGATCGGTCAGGCCGTTGGCTGCCATTAGCGCCTCAACCTCAACGCCATACTCAAAGGCGATAGAGAGAGGCATTTCTCCGGGCGCAACCCGATGATACACCGGGGCCGGAGTCGGCGAAGGGGTTGACGTCTTCTTTGGCGTGGCCTTAGGTGGCGGTTTAGTTGGGGTTGCCGTCGGTTGAGCGGTGGCGCGCTGCTCTAGAGGACGGGGGGTGAAAGTGATCTCAGGTAGAAGCGGCGTGCCTTGAGCTTGAACGACGGCACCCGGACGGTTGGACTTGGACAAGTCTTGCTGGCTAATCACGGCAACCACGATGGACGCTATGGCAAGCGCCACAACTAGTTTCCAAAATTGTTGAGTGAACAGAGTCTTGGGATCAGCCATGGCTCACCTCAGCGCCAGCGACCTTGACCAAACGGTCGCTGTTTTGGAGCGCTGCCACGCTGTCTGCGCCGATGCAGAACATGGCCACCCGCAGTTCTCGGCGGGTGATTTCGATCTGATCCAAGACCGAGTCAAATGATTCTACCGCAGCTTTGAGGAAAGGGCCAGCCATCCCGCCCAGAATCGCGCCTAAAGCCAGGCATTTGGCGATGTCTAAGCCGTTTCTTAGGCCGCCGCTGGCGATAATAGGAAATATTTCCCCCCCTGCGGCCCGCTTGACGGCCAAAATGGCCTCACTGGTGGGAATGCCCCAATCGACAAATGTGGCCGCTACCCGACGTTGAACTTCTGTTTCTGCTCGATACATTTCGACTTGACTCCAACTGGTGCCGCCGGCCCCGGCTACGTCGATGGCCGCCACGCCGGCGTCCATCAGACGGCGAGCGGTATCCTCGGCGAAGCCCCAGCCAACTTCTTTGGCCAGCACCGGCACCGTAAGTTTTTGGCAGATTTGCTCTATTTTTTTAAGCAAACCCGCGAAGTTGACGTCGCCCTCCGGCTGCACCGCCTCTTGTAAGGCGTTGAAATGCAGGATGAGCCCGTCTGCTTCAAGCATATCGACTGCTCGTTGGCAGTGATCGAGGCCGTAGCCATAGTTCAACTGCACCGCCCCCAAATTTGCCAACAGCACGGTCGTTGGCGCCAGGGGACGCATTTGAAACGACTTCGCGAATTCTTGATCTTCCAGCGCCACCCGCTGCGAGCCCAGCCCCATCGCAATGCCTGTCGCTTCGGCCGCCTGGGCCAGGGTCCGGTTGATCAGGTCCGCTTTTTCCGTGCCACCCGTCATGGATGAGATCAACAGAGGCACGTTAAGCGTTTTTCCCAGAAACTCGACCCGAGTATCAACCTGGGCTAGATCAAGCTCCGGCAGGGCCTGGTGCAAAAAACGGTAGTTTTCTAAGCCCGTGGTCAGACGGCGAAAACCAACGTCTTCCTCCAGGTTGATCCGGATGTGGTCCGATTTTCTTTGTTCAGTCATCACCGTGCTGCCGATTAAAGATTAAAAACACAGCGTTATGGGCAGGAACAGCACCGCCTCAGTTTAGCAACTCTTGCCGCTCTGGTCAAAATGGCCGAGGCTAGCTACGGCATTTGTCGGTCGTAAGATAGGGTAAATACGCCAAATGGCGTAGGCATTTAGGCATAGATGAGCTGGATAAGCTGCATTTTTTGGGAAATTTTGCACAAGTCGGCAAAACTTTTGGGGGTGCGGCAGAGTTGGCCCGGATTGGCTCAAAGCGGGTTAAACCGTTATGATAGCGCTGGGACCGACAGACTTTACCAATTTTTCAAAACCGGTGAGGTCCCCCTCCACCGGCGGAGGAAACGAGCAGAGGAGATTTATACCGATGCAACGCTTACAGCAACAGCTTGACTTCATCATCGAGCTTGACAAATTGAAGAGCGTGATCAGGCGCTCACCTCTGATCAATGGTCAACGCCACGAGAACTCGGCGGAGCACAGTTGGCATATCGCTCTGATGGCGTTTGTGCTGGCTGAACACAGTCAGGAGCCGATTGACGTGCTGCGGACGATCAAAATGCTGCTGGTCCACGATATTATCGAAATTGACGCCGGGGATACCTACTGCTATGATGACGAAGGTTACAAAGATAAGATCGAACGGGAGCGCCGAGCAGCAGACCGGTTGTTTGGCGCGTTGCCAGCCGATCAAGCCGGAACCCTGCGGGCCTTGTGGGACGAATTTGAGGCCGGAGTGACGCCCGAGGCCAAATTTGCCCAGGCCATGGATCGTCTTATGCCGATGCTCCACAATTTCCATGCCCAGGGAAGAGTCTGGCAAGCCAATGGCGTGGTCTATGATCAGGTCCTGGAGCGAGCTCAGCCCATCATCGAAAGCTCGGGCACGTTGGGCGCGTACATCCGCTCGCTTCTCGATCAGGCCGTGGCCGCAGGGTATTTGGCGGCCCGGTGACCGGTAGCTCGATGTTTCATAGAGGAGATTTCCGATGCAAGAAATGACCGCGGCCGAAGTACGAAGTTTTCTGTTGGATACCGCTCGCACAGCCACGCTGGCCACGGTTCGGGCCGATGGGCGACCGCATGCGGCCCCAATCTGGTTCGATCTGGATGGCGAGACGGTCATCTTCACCACCTGGCACGAGTCGGTTAAAGGGCAAAATATCCGGCGCGATGGACGCGTCTGTCTTTGTATCGACGACGAAAAACCTCCATTTACCTTTGTGATTATTGAAGGTCTGGCCGCCGTGAGCGAAGATGAGGCTGATCTGCTTCACTGGGCCACCCGCATCGGGGGGCGGTATATGGGCCAGGCCTTGGCCGAAGCCTATGGCCAACGTAACGGGGTACCCGGTGAACTGTTGGTCCGGGTTAAGCCGGCGAAAATTGTGGCCAAAAAGAATATTGCGGACTAACCCGGCGCTGCTCCAGCAAAAAGCTTAGCGCGCAACTTCTGCGGTGTGATCGGGTTTATGGATATGAGCTTTGGCGCGGTAGGTAGTTCAAGTTCAGAAATGGTGCTTTTGCCAGCACGCTTAAAATGCGCTAATATTGGCCGAATAATTCTTTTCGAACGATAGAGATGGTGTTGTCACCAAAGCGAGATAGGCCAAGCATTTTTGGCCCTGATCACTTGCCGTGTCACAGCCATCGAAAATAAAATCCCAAATAAGGAGTGTCCCAAAGAGATGACAAAAGACGAAGTATTCAAGAAAGTTAAAGCCATCGTGGTGGAGCAACTCGGCGCAGATGAGGCTGATGTCACCATCGAAGCCAACTTCAGAGATGACTTGGAAGCCGATTCACTTGATCTGGTTGAGCTGATCATGGCCTTTGAAGAGGAGTTCGGGGGTGAGATTTCCGACGAGGAAGCTCAGCAGATTACAACAGTCGGTGAAGCGGTCGAGTATCTGTACGCCAACCAAGCATAAATCCCTCAGTGGTTGACAAACTGAAATCTATTGAGCCGGTTAGGCTTAATAGCCTTGTTCAGATCCACTGGGTTATGCTCAAAACTTAGTAGCTCGTGATCACCGGCTGTGACACGAGCTTTTTATTTGTTACGAGTAGGAGGCCACAGCCGAGTGGCCAAAGGAAATTGCCCAGGTGATTAGTGTAGCAGTCTTGGCCGGCGGCCAAAGTAAACGAATGGGTCAGGATAAAGCCTTCTTAAAGGTGGGCGGACAGCCGGTGATCGAGCGCGTTTTAGAGCGCGTGACCCCACTGACCGATGATCTATTTATCAGCACCAACTCACCCGAGAAGTATGCCCGCTTTGGCTTAAGGTTGGTGAGCGATGTCTATCCCGATAAAGCGGCGTTGGGGGGCATCTATAGCGCTATTCATGCGGCTCAGTACGATCATGTTTTGATTGTAGCGTGCGACATGCCTTTCCTTAATCCTCAGTTGTTGCGCCACTTGATCACCCTTGCCCCTACGGCTGAGGTGGTGGCTCCATTAATCTCTCCGCCCCAACCGGAGACGATGCATGCCGTCTATAGTAAAGCTTGCTTGGCGGCTATCAAGCCGCGCCTGCTGGCCAACCAGTTGCGCATTATCGGCTTCTTTGAGGATGTCTCGGTCCGGTATGTTGAGCAGGCCGAGGTGGCTCGCTTTGACCCTCACTTCTACACCTTTCTCAATATGAATACGCCGGCCGATTGGGAGCGAGTCAAACAACTCGCCGCTGACCTTGTTTGATACTTGACCAGGCCAGTGATATAATTTTGCAATTCAGAATGACGGGAGCGAACGCTGTGGAGATCGATACTAAACAGCTCAAACGATGTGACCTGATTACAGTCAAAGGCCGGATTGACTTGTCAACCGTCAGCAGCCTGGCCGAAGCTTTTAACGCGATCACCGGTGCGGGACGCTACAAAATCATACTTAATTTAGGTGAGGTCACGTTTCTTTCGAGCGCCGGTCTAGGCGAATTAGTTAGCACTCAGAAAACCTGTAAGAAGCTTAATCGAGGTGAGTTGGTTCTAACCGAGGTGCCGCCGCGGATTGTAGATGTACTGGAGTTAGCCGGCTTAACCACCGTTTTCAAAACGTTTGACAGTGACCTTGAGGCTGTCGATAGTTTCTAACCGCTGATGACTGGCGAACAAACCCTATCCGTAGCCGGTGAATTCTCGTCGCTGGTGCGGATAACCGATTGGGTTGGTCAGGTCGCTGCCCAGGCTGGCTTGGACGAAAAAGCGACTTACGCTGTCCAGATGGCTGTTGATGAAGCTTGCACCAATATCATCGAGCATGCTTATGGCGGCGAAAGCCAGAACGAAATCCGCCTCTCTTATCGCCTCACCGACGATCGTTTGCAGGTGATTATCCTTGATCACGGCGCGCCGTTTGACCCCACCCAACCCTCGGATTTTGATCCGCAGGCGCCTTTAGCCGAACGTCGCTCTCGTGGCATGGGCTTGTTCTTAATTCAAAACCTGGTCGATCACCTGGCTTATGCCTCCAATTTGCCCGACGGCAATCAACTGACTTTAACTAAAATCATCAAGAAAACACAAAATGATACCGACTAACCCTCAACAACCCGTGGATATAACTTTTCGGCAGCCAGCTCAGCCGCGAGTACCCGCGCAGCAAGGCGTGCTAGAAGAACGCTGGCTGCACAAAATATTTCTCTTTACCCACATTCCGGCGACGTGGGGGGCAGAGCGGTTAGCCCTGCTCCTCCTGGCCGGTGGCTTTTTAACCTGGATCGCTTGGCTGCCGGTCGGGAGTGCGGGGGTTGCGGCCGGCCTTTATCTGCTCTTTGCCGGAAGCGACTGGGCATTGCTTAGCTGGCTGCCCCGCTCCGGCCGCTCCTTTGGCCCGGTGGGACCCCAACTGCTGGTCCAAACCATGCCGCGACTTGCTGCAGCAGGGCTAAGCGCGATCCTCGCCTGGTTGTTCGACTCCGTCAGTGGCGGACTGCTGCTGTTAACCCTGCTGCAACTCTTTGGCAGCGGCGTTTATCTGTGGGGCATGCTGGTCGAGCCGTTTGCCTTGGGACTCGGCGGCCAAACGGTCCAACCCGCCGCCTGGAACGGCCGGGCGGCCCGCCCGTTTCGTCTGCTACACCTGAGCGATTTGCACGTCGAACGGCTAACCCGGCGTGAGGCCAAGCTGCTCGATTTAATTGATCAGGCCCGGCCCGATCTGATTGTCTTCACCGGCGATTTTCTCAATCTGTCTTATGTCGAAGATCCCACCGCCCGGGATGAGGTGCGCCGGGTGCTGGGCCAACTCCGCGCGCCCTACGGCGTCTTCGCTACCCTGGGCAGCCCGCCGGTCGATCTGCGCCACGTCGCCCCTTCATTGCTGGCCGACTTTGACATCCGCCTGCTGCGAGATGAAGTCGCTGTGGTCAATCTGCCGGACGGGCGCAAGCTCTCGCTCATCGGCATGGACTGCGAACACGATCTCGTCTCGGATGAGTCGGCCTTGCAGCAGTTGCTGGCGGTCACGCCAGCGGACTCGGCCCGCGTTCTGCTATACCATTCTCCGGAATTGATGCCGGTCGCGCGCACGCTGCCGCTTGATCTATACTTGTGTGGCCACACTCACGGCGGGCAAATTCGCTTGCCGGGCTACGGAGCTATTTTGACCAGCAGCGTCACCGGCAAGCGCTACGAGGCCGGTCGCTATGATGAGCAGGGGACAACCTTGTACGTTAGCCGCGGCATCGGCCTTGAGGGGCTGAGCGCGCCCCGCATGCGGCTGCTGTGTCCCCCTGAGATTGTTTTGTGGGAGTTAGGCCACGGATGATCAAGTTGCACAATATCCTGCAAGCCTATCACCAAATCAAGGCCCACATTCGGCGGGCGCCGCTGGTTTACAGCGCCGCGCTGAGCGAGCTGACCGGGGCGGAGGTCTGGCTTAAGCTGGAGTGCCGCCAACCCACCGGTAGCTTCAAGATTCGCGGGGCGCTGGCTAAGATGATGAGTTTAGAAGCCGGGGCGCTGGCCCGAGGCGTGGTCACGGCCAGTGCCGGGAATCACGGCTTGGGGGTGGCTTATGCGGCGCAGGCGCTCGGCGTTGAGAATGTCACCATCTTTATTCCGGAAACCGCACCCGCGCCCAAAGTCGCCAAGCTGCGCCGCTTCCCGGTGCATCTGCGCCAGGTGGGCCAGACGTATGTCGCCGCTCACCATGCGGCCGAAAGTTTTAGCCGAGAAACCGAGGCGACGTACATTTCGGCCTATGATGACCCGATTGTCATCGCCGGGCAAGGGACGTGCGGCTTTGAAATTATCAGCGATCTGCCGGACGCCGAGGTCATTATTGTGCCGGTCGGTGGCGGCGGCTTGGTGGCCGGGGTAGGGGTCGCGGTCAAACGGATGCAGCCGGGCTGCCGGCTTATCGGGGTGCAGCCGCAGGCTTCGCCGGCAGCCAAGCTCTCGTTTGAGCAAAATTTACCGCTCGATCCCTACGAGCATGCGCCCACCATCGCCGATGGGTTGGCCGGCGGTTTCGGCGCGATCCCGTTCTACATCGCCCGCACCCTCATCGACGAGATCTTACTCTTCAGCGAGGCGGAGCTGCGCCGGGCGGTCTACACCCTGGTCGAGCAAGAACAACTCGTGGTCGAGGCCTCGGGTGCTATTGCCATTGCGCCGCTGCTGGCGGACGGTCACGCGTTCAGAGGCAAGCGCGTGGTTTGTATTTTGGGCGGGGCCAACATCGATACAGGGCTGCTGGCCGAAATTCTAAACCACAGCGTTTAGAAAGCGTTGAGAATTAGACCAGATAAGATGATTGACAAGCCGAAGGCTTTATGCAATAATATCACCAATTGTTTTCTGTGATGAGTTGAAAAACTCTCACCTCCAACATTGCTATCTCTTTAAAAAGGAGGTGATGCGAATGAGCAGTAGTAGTCGTACGTGCAGCGCCGTAGCATCACCTCTTTTTAATAAGAAGTAGATGCTACGGCGCGGCAGGGGGTCACACACACGTGTGACCCTCTGTTTTTTTTTATGACAGGGTCGCTAAGGCGTCGTTAATTTCTTCCAAACTAAACGCCTCGGGATCGAAATCATCTCCAAGCCAATCCAACATATCCAGGTGCTCGGGGTGGTTCGGATCACGAATCGTTTCCAGAAAGCTTTCATAGCCCCAGACCCCGCCCACATCCTCATAAATTTTTTTAGACACCGGTTCCTTCTCAAAGCTAATCCACCATAATATAACCCAAAATAGCCCCAATCCCATCATCGCTGGGGTGCCGGCTCAGACCCTCGCTGGGGTAGGGTGGCTCCGCGTTATAGACCACTACCTCCAACCGGTAGCGACCCGGCGGCGTATCGAGCGGCAAAGGCAGCAGGTAGACGTTGATGGCCTGGTTAAGGGCCGGATCGTCAACCGACCAGGCCGCGGTGCGAACGTGACGATCGTTGAGTAAGTCTCGATCGATCTGGGCGATCTGGCTGCCGGCTTCGTCGCGCAGCCGGAGCGAGACTTTATAGTTGGTCTGAGTCTCTCGCAGCAGGGTAAAGTGGAGCGTGGCCCAGACCGGCTCGTTTGGGCCGACGGTTGGACTAAAGGCATAGCCGTCCAGGCGCAGGGCCTCGCCAAAGGTGGCCTGGGCCGGCGTCAACTGATCCGGCAAACTAAAGTGAGCCTCCGCCGGCAGATCGTACCAGGCAACGTGATAGCCCCGAAAATCGCGTGAACCGGCCCACCGCCCGGCTTTCTCCGCCAGAAAAGGAATAACGCCGCGCGGGTCGGTATCGCTGCCGCGCCAGGTGACCCAAAACAGGCGATCACGGCTGGCCGCCTCCCGGTTGAGCGTTTCAGCCGCGGTGTGGATATCGACGAAGAGATAGTGGGTCGGCGCGGGGATGTCTTGGGCGTAGTAGTGAAAGGGATGCGGCACATCAACCAGGACTAGATCGTTGGCGCGAGTTTTTTCGGCCAGCCAGGCGGCGACGCCGGCCGAGTCGTCTTTGAAGTAGGCTGGGTTGGTAAAATAATGGTTGAGACCCACGATCAAGACGGCGGTGACGATGATGATTAGCGGCAAACGTAAAAGAGCGAGCGATGGACCTGGGACGTGGGACCTGGGACGTGATAAAGCGATTTGGTCAGGCGCGTTCTGCCGGTTGCCGCCGACGTTCCCACTCAACCCCAGGCCCAACAGCAAAAACAAAGCCGGGGTCACCAGCATGAGATAGCGAGGTTCAAACGACGGCTGGCGCTGGAGAACGATGAAGTAGGCCAGCAGCGGCTCCATAAGCCAGAGGCTGAGTAGGGCAAAAGGCCAGGCGTACCGGCGAGGCGCGCTGAGGCAGTGGATCAGCCAACCTAGCGCCAGCCCGGCGAAGATCAGGCCCATCCCCCAGCGAGCCGGCTCTGGATCGAGGGTCAGGCCGACGGTGTAGGCTTGCCAACTGCGGCTAAGAAAATCGAGTAGCGGCGGTGGGCTTAGGTTAGGATTGGCGTAGCTGCTGACTTGACGCCAGGCCAGGAGAATTTGGGGCATAAAGAGCAGCAGAATACCGATCTGCGAGGCTAGCCACAACCCGGCGTGAGCTAAAGTTGTCTTAAGGGGATAGCCGCGTTTGAAGTGCCCTCGCAGCAACCAAAGGAGCCAGATCAGATTTTGAAACAACAGTAGAAAAAGGGTGAAATAGTGAGTGTAGAGGCTCGCGGCGGTGGCAACGGTGTACAAGATCAGCCAGGCCCCTTGTTTCGGCGGAGAGTCGAGCCGGCGTCCGGCAAAAAGAAGGCGCCACTGGAGATAGGTGCTGGCCAGGGCTAAAAATGTCACCAGCGCATAGCTGCGGACTTCTTGCGCGTAGGCAACGTACATCGGTGAGAGGGCGGCGAAGAGGGTGGTGAGGAGGGCGGGGGAGGGATGGAAGGATGGAAGGGGGGAAGGGTGGACGGTTGGAAAGCCTGTCCTGAGCGAAGTCGAAGGGTTGCAGGGTTGGAGGGATGGAGGAACGGAGGGATGGAGGGGCGGCTTTGTTAATTGCTCTTTGTTCATTGTTAATTGTTCGTTGGACCGAGGCCGGTTTGCTGCGGTCTGGAGAGAGGCGGCGAAGCGCCAGAGGAGGGCCAACGTGAGCAGGCTGAATATGACAGAGAGGTAGCGCAAGGTGAATTCGCTTTGGCCGGTGAGGGCGATCCAGAGGTGGAGGAGGGCGAAGTAGGCCGGTGGGTGGACATCCATCGCCGGCAGGGTGGGAATGTCGGTCAAGGAGTGGCCGGCCACAAAAAGACTATGGCCTTCATCCCACCAGATGCTCTGGGCCTCAAGTCGGTAAAGCCGTAGGCCAAACGCCAGCCATAAGATGAGCAGAGCCAACCCGTAGCGCCGAATGGTCATGCGGCTGATTGTAGATGACATAGCGGCGGCTGGCAAGAGTTTGGACAATGGACCAGTTTCGACTATCATTTCGAGATGCTACAGGGACCCGTCTTGATGGTAGCCTGTCAGACATCCAACGAGGAGAAGAATATCTTGAAGATCAAACAACTTTTATTGGCCTTATTCATTGCTGCGCTGCCGGCCTGCGGCGGCGCGGCTGAGCCGCCCGCGCCGGCCACCACCCCAAGCGAAGCCCCCGCCAGCGCTGAAGAGCCGGCTCCGGCAACCGAAGCGGAAGCCCCGGCCCCAGAAGAAGAGGCTGCTCCGGCCGCAGAAGCGGAGCCTACTGTGACCGAAAGCGAGGCTGAAGTGACCTATCAAACCACGGATAGTGGGCTAGAGTACGCGATCGTTGAAGAGGGCAGTGGCCCTGCGCCGGAATCAGGCGGCTTAGTGAGTGTGCACTACACCGGCACGCTGGAAGACGGCACCAAGTTTGATAGCTCCCTAGACCGGGGCCAGCCGATTGAGTTTATTTTGGGGCAAGGCCAGGTCATCCCCGGCTGGGACGAGGGGATTGCCCTGCTCAAAGAAGGCGGCAAAGCCAAGCTGCGCATTCCGCCGGACCTGGCTTACGGGGCGCAAGGAGCCGGCGACGTAATCCCTCCCGATGCCACGCTCCTTTTTGACGTGGAGTTGGTCTCGGTTCAGGCTGCTCCGCCCCCGCCCCCCGATGCGCCCACCGCAGTCGATGAGGCCAGCCTGACCGCCGCCGCCAGCGGGCTAAAATACTATGACCTTGAAGAAGGTTCGGGCGCTTCACCGCAGCAGGGGCAAACGGCTGTCGTGCATTACACCGGCTGGCTGGAAGACGGCACAATGTTCGATAGTTCACTTTTGCGGGGACAACCGTTTGAATTTTCGGTTGGCCTGGGCCAGGTAATTCCTGGCTGGGATGAAGGGGTCGCCTCGATGAAAATCGGTGGCAAGCGGCAGTTGGTTATTCCGCCGGAGCTCGGCTATGGAGCCGGCGGCGCTGGAGACGTGATCCCGCCCAATGCCACCCTGATCTTTGAAGTGGAGTTGCTGGACGTTAAATAGCTATCGCCCGGGTGGGGCGTCGACCGGCAGCGGCGCTCCACCCTTTTTAAGATCTAGTTTCAGAATGATGCCTCACCATGACCGAGACTATGTCGAGCCCGGTTCAACCGGCACTGATGACCGTCCCTATCCTGACCACCAAACTGTACGCGCCGCCTGCCCGGCCAAACCTAGTGGTTAGACCCCGCTTGAGACAGAAACTGGAACAAGCTTTGTCGCCCGGGGTCAAGTTGATTCTGGTTTCGGCCCCGGCCGGTTTCGGCAAGACCACGCTGGTGGCTGATTGGGGCAAACGCCTGGCCGGCTCCCCTGCTCACGCCGAGGTCGAGTTAGCCTGGCTTTCTCTCGATGAAGCCGATAACGATCCGGCTCGTTTTCTCACTTACCTGGTCTCGAGCCTGCAGCGCCTCGACCCCACTCTTGGCCCAAATTTGGCCCAACTGTCACCACTCCCAAAAGTCGAATCGGTGGTCGCCCAATTCGTCAATAATCTAATGGCCTTTGTCTCACCGGTGGTGCTGGTCCTGGATGATTATCATTTGATCCAGATCGAGTTCATTCACCAGTTCGTGGAGCGACTGCTGGATCAACTACCGCCGCAGCATCATCTGGCCCTCACCACCCGGGAGGACCCTTCGCTACCTCTGCCCCGGCTGCGTGCTCGCGGCCAAATGGTCGAAGTTCGCCAGGATGATCTCCGATTTTCGCTCGAAGAAGCGACCGATTTCCTTAACCGGACGATGGGTCTGACCCTCACTACCGAGTCGGTGGCTGCCCTGGAAACTCGGACCGAGGGCTGGATTGCCGGCCTGCAGTTGGCGGCTTTGTCCCTGCAAGGCCGGGACGCTCACCGGGTGGCTGACTTCATTGAGGCTTTCAGTGGCAGTCACCGCTATGTGATTGATTATCTGGTCGAAGAAGTGCTCAACCAACAGCCGGTGGATATCCGCCATTTTCTGCGGCAGACCTCGGTCCTTGAGCGGCTTTCGGGGTTGCTGTGTAACGCCGTTACCGGGCGCTCGGACAGCCGGCAAATTTTGAGCCAGTTAGAACAGGTCAACCTCTTCCTTATTCCGCTGGATGACCGGCGCGAGTGGTATCGCTATCACCATCTCTTTGCCGAGTTCCTCAAGACCGAACTGAGCGCTTCAACCCGCCAGTCGTTGCACCAGAAGGCGGCTGTCTGGTTGGCGGAGCACCAGTTTTTGGCCGAGGCGATTGGCCACGCCCTCGCCGCCCAGGCCACCGAATTGGCGGCTGACCTGATTGAGCAAGCCGCCGATAGCACTTTGAGGCGCGGCGAATTTTTTACACTCAATGACTGGTTTGAGGCGTTGCCGCCGGACCTGATCCATACCCGGCCTAATCTGGCTCTGTTTCGCGCCTGGGTAGATTGGACCCAGGGGCGGGTTCAGGCCGTGGATGACTTGGTTCATTCGCTCGAGGCGGAACTGCCGGCTGAGGTGCCCCGTTCGCTTCAGGGCCGGCTCAACTGTTTGAAGGCTTGCCTGGCCATCGTCCACGGCCGGGCGGATGGTCTCCGTCTGGCTCAACTGGCCCTGGAGCAGTTAGCCGATTCCGATCTGTTCTTTAAAGGCATGACCCTGCTTGTCTTGGGCGAGGCTCAAAACTATCTGGGCGATTCTTTGGAAGCTTCTCAAACGTTTGAGGCTGTTTATGAACTTGGCCGGCGCAACGACGATCTGATGATGATGATCGGCGGGCTATCGAACCTGACCGATCAATTGACTCTGCAAGGTCGCCGCCGCCAAGCGGCTCATATCTGCCGGCAGATGATTGAGGAATTTGTCGATGAAAAAGGTCAACCGCTGCCTTTAACCGGTTTTGCCTATTTGGCCTTAGGCCTCACCCTCTACCACGCCAACAAACTGGACGAAGCGAAACGAGCCATCGACCGGGGTGCGGCCTTGGGGCTGAAGGCCGGTCTGATTGGCGTTGAAATTTATATTGCCCTGGCGCGCGCCCCGCTCCTGCAAGCCTTGGGCGAGTTTGAGGCGGCGTTGCGGGATGCCAAAGCCCTGCAGCGGGCGACGATCGAGGGCCAATTTGATGTTTATGTGGCTTTTGCCGCTGCGTTTGAGGCTAATCTTCATCTAAAACAGGGCAACCTGGCTGTAGCGAAAGCATGGGCCCAAAGTTTCGATGCAACCGTTCCCCCGCTATTGACGGGCATCAAAGAGGCCGAACTGCTTGTTTACGCGCGGTATTTGTTGGCCGTGGCTCGACCTGAGCCAGCCCTGTCACTCCTGGCCCAACTTGAGCCGATAGCGACTCGGCGCCGGCGCTCTTTGAGCTTGATGACCGTTTACATTCTGCAGGCGGTTGCCCAGGAGGCGCTGGGGCAGCCTGACTTGGCCCTAAACTGTTTGGCGCGGGCAATTGAGTCGGCCGCGCCGGAGACGTACCGCCGCGTCTTTTTGGATGAAGGGCCTGCTGTGGGGCGCCTGCTGCTTCATGTTCGCTCCGGCGCGCCGGACTTTGTACGCAGTCTTTTAGAAGCGTTTGGCCTACCGTCCCCGGTTGAACCTGGGCCCGGACCCGCTGGCGCTTCTGTCAGCCGCGAGACTGGAGAACCCGATCTGATCGAGCCCCTCAGCGAGCGTGAGGTTGAAGTCCTGCAACTGGTGGCGGATGGTCTGTCGAACCGCGAGATTGCCGCCTCCCTCATCATCAGTGTGGGCACGGTCAAGAAGCATTTAAACAACATCTTCGGCAAGCTAGAGGTCAGAAGCAGAACCCAGGCGGTGGCGCAAGCTAGAGAGGCGGGTCTGGTTAAATAAAAAAGACCTCTTGCGTCTGGCGCAAGAGGTCTTGGTTTAAACCGATAACCTTAGCCTAACAGTAAGCCTAACAAACCACCCCCGGTATCCAGGGCAATTACCAGCCCGGCAAAAACAATCGACACCATCGACATCAGTTTAATCAAGATGTTTAGCGACGGGCCGGTCGTATCTTTGAAGGGGTCGCCGACAGTATCACCCACGACGGTGGCTTTGTGCGCGGAGGAGCCTTTCCCGCCGAACGCGCCTTTTTCAATGTGTTTCTTGGCGTTGTCCCAGGCTCCGCCGGCGTTAGCCATCATCACCGCCATCACAAAGCCGGTGGTCAAGCCGCCGCCCAGCAGACCCAAAACTCCCGGCACCCCAAAAATGACCCCTACCAGGATGGGGATAACAATAGCCAACGCAGAGGGGGCGACCATTTCGCGCTGGGCGCCGGCCGTACTAATGGCCACGCAGCGGGCATAGTCCGGCTTGTCCTCGCCTCTTAAAATCCCCGGCTTCTCGCGGAACTGCCGCCGCACCTCTTCCACCATCGAGCCGGCTGCGCGGCCAACGGCATCCATGGTCATCGCCGAGAAGTAAAAGACCGTCATCGCCCCGGCAAAAACACCGATCAAAACGGCCGGGTTTAACAACGAGGCATCATAAAACTCGGCAAACTGGCGCAGCGTGGCTTGCGCGACCGGCACTTCCATGTTTTCGATGGAGATCGTATCGATCCCGTTCTGCATCAAGCTGGCCCGAATTTGCTCGATGTAAGAGGCCAGCAGAGCGAGAGCTGTCAGCGCCGCCGAACCGATGGCAAAACCTTTGCCGGTGGCCGCGGTGGTGTTGCCCACCGCATCCAACTCGTCCGTGCGTTTCCGCACTTCCGGCGGGAGATGAGACATTTCGGCGTTACCGCCGGCATTATCGGCGATTGGACCGTAAGCATCGGTGGCCAGGGTTAAGCCCAAGGTGGACAACATACTGGTGCCGGCCAGTGCTACGCCATAGAGACCGAGTAGGGCATTTTGATCGCCGCCGGTAATATAAAAGCTGAGACCAATCCCCACCACAATGGCCAATACCGGAATACCGGTTGAGCGCATCCCGACAGCCAAGCCGCCGATGATAACCGTGGCCGGCCCGGTTTCGCCTTGTTTAGAAATGCTTTTGGTGGGCTCGTACTCGTCAGAGGTGTAATATTCCGTGGCCCGGCCAATGACCTCGCCCACGACCAGCCCGGTGACAATGGCGACGATCAAGGTCCACGGCAGCCCTAAGAGCAGGATCACCGGCACGGAGACTACGGCGATTAGAATGGAGCTAATGGTGATACTACGGGTCAAGGCGCCCATAATCTGGCCCATCGAGGCATCTTCCGCCGTCCGGACCAGATAGATACCGATGATGGACAGGAGCACGCCCACTCCGGCAATGATCATTGGCGCCGCCAGATAGCGCAATTGAAGTTCCAGGGCACTGACCCCTTCGGGTATAACGATCCCTACCCCGGCTGCGACCGCGCCAACCCCCAAGGCGGAAGCAGCCCGGATGGAGCCGACGTACGATTCATACAGGTCAGCGCCCATCCCGGCCACGTCACCCACATTGTCCCCCACGTTATCGGCGATGGTGGCCGGGTTGCGGGGGTCGTCTTCAGGGATGCCGGCCTCAACCTTGCCGACCAGGTCGGCCCCGACGTCGGCGGCTTTGGTGTAAATGCCGCCGCCCACCCGGGCAAATAGGGCTTGGGTCGAGGCACCCATAGCCGCGCTGAGCATAATGACCGTAATGTCCGATAGACCTTGGTTGGTGAGGAAGTAAAGGAACAGAAACCATAGACTGCTGTCCAACAGAGCAAAACCCACCACCGAGAGGCCCATTACTGCCCCAGCCCGGAAGGCGACTTGGAGCCCATCGTTCAGACTGGTGCGGGCAGCGTGCGCCGTTCTGGCCGAAGCGTTCGTAGCCGTTTTCATCCCGATGAAGCCGCAGATTGCCGAAAAGAGCCCCCCGGTAATAAAAGCAAAGGGCACAATAATGCTCTGCAAGTTGGCCAGGCTCATAATTAGCAAGATGACAAAGAGTATGGCAAAAACAATGCCGACAATGCGATATTGCCGGTTCAAATAGGCCATGGCCCCTTCCCGTACGGCCTGGGCAATTTCAATCATTACCTTGTCGCCTTCCTTCCGCTGCATCACGGATTGATACAGCAAGTAGGCGAAGATCAGGGCTACAATGGATCCCAACGGTGTCAGCCACCATAACCACGGCAGAGGCTCTCGAGCCTCTTGCGCTACGGGGGCGGCTAGGGCCGCCGGCGCTGTGGCCAGGAGGGGGATGAGCAGGGTCAGGATGACCCCTAAACGTACCATAGTTTCTCTCCTTGCGTAATGATTTTGGTTGAGTTGCTTTGGAAATGCTGAACTGCGTGAAAAGGGCTTCGCCTAGGAAGCGAAGCCCGTAAGGTTAGTGTAGGGAAACAATTTGCCGGAAAACGGCGGGCTTCATCGCCGAATTAAGGCTCGATTGTAGAGTAGATAGAATTAATTGTCAAATTGAACCAGATTTCACAAGTATTTTATGTCAAGATAAGGCGACTAACAGGGACGAGGTGACGCCAGTGTAAGGTTAATGTTTATTTAATCTCCCCTACATATCATAGGGTCTATGAAAGGACGCAGCCTCAACCGTCAGGCTAGTAGGGTGCGTCCCTTATTTATGTAAAACCATCTAAGCCGACCAATCTCCTCGATGATACAAGTAATCAACCTAACCAAGCGATACGGCCCTAAAGCTGCTATTCACAATATCAGTTTTTCCATAGGTGACTCGGAGGTGATAGGGGTATTCGGGCCTGGGGGAGCCGGTAAAACAACCCTGGTTCGTCTCCTGGCCGGGTGCGCCCTCCCGTCGCACGGCCGCGTGTCGGTGTGCGGCTATGACACGGCTACGCATGGTCTAGAAGTGCGCAAACGGGTTGGTTATCTCACTCAAAAAGCAGCCATTTACACCGATATGACGGTTGAGAATTTCCTCACTTATGCGGCTAGGTTACATCACCTGGAAAACTATGATCAGCGGGTTGAAGAGTGTTTGGCTACCTTCAATTTAAGTGATTGTGCTAAGGTTTTGATCGAGCGTCTCTCTCATTTTCAGCGGCAGGAGATTCGTTTGGTACAAGTTTTGCTTCACCAGCCCAGTATTCTAATTTTGGATGAGCCGACCGCTGGGTTTGATCCGGAGCAGATTGTTGGCTTGCATCGCTTGATTAAGGCTTCCTTAGGAAATCGCACCGTCATTTTAGCAACTCAGATCTGGTCCGAGGTTGAACAGTTCTGTAATCGGGCTTTGGTGCTGAATGACGGGTGCTTAGCCAAAGAATATGATTTAAGAGGCCTAGTGCATCCAATTTCTCATTGAGCAATATCTGTACCTGGCAACTCCGCCTCTGCCTAATTACGATTATCTGCGCCACCCTCTGTAGCGCTGCCGATTGGCCCTGAATTATGAGCATTCTGGCGATTGCCAAACGCGATTTGATTGCCTACTTTGTTTCTCCTTTGGCTTACATCATCGGGGCGAGCTTTTTGTTTATCACCGGTCTCTTTTTCTTCTTTAATGTTGCCTTTAAGAATTCCGCTTCATTAACGCCTGTTTTTCAGGCCGCCGGTGTCGCCCTACTCTTTATCATCCCCGGTTTGACAATGCATCTCTTTGCCAGGGAAGCGGGTTCCGGTACGCTGGAGTTGCTGCTGGCGGCGCCGGTGCGCCCTTGGGAAGTTGTAGTGGGGAAGTTTCTTGCCGCTTTCAGCTTTTTGGGAGTCTTATTGGCCATTACGCTGGCTTATGTGCTTCTGCTTCTGGCCTATAGCCAACCTGATCTACCGGCTGCCCTTTCAGGCTATTTGGGACTGCTGGTCCTAGGAGCGTTCTTGATTAGTCTAGGCGTCTTTGCTTCCGCTTTGACCACCAACCAGTGGTTAGCCGCGGGCCTGGCTTTAGTATTTTCGAGCTTTTGCTGGGTAATTGGTGGCGTAAGCGCCTTGATGCAGGGCCGGCAGGTCGATCTATTTACCTATCTGTCCGGTCATACCCATTTCTCGCCTTTTACGGTCGGAGTCATTACCACCAATAATTTGGTCTACTTCCTCACGTTTACCCTGAGTATTCTCCTTCTCACTAGCCACGTTGTTGAGCTGAAACGGTAGGATAAATGTTCAATCGTTCCCTTCGTTCCCGGACTTATACGGCCTGGCTCCAGCGACCTGAGGGTGCGATCAAACCGTTTGAGCTCAAAGTCGTTTTCACCGGCTTGGCTGTAGTTAGCGTCATGGCCGTCGCCAATTTCTTGAGTTATCAATATGACCTTGTCTATGACTTCACTCAGAACCAACGCCATTCGCTCTCCTCGGAGACAATTAGGGTCCTGGAGAGTCTCGATCAACCTGTTCATGCTCTGATTCTTTTCCATCCGGTTGATCCAAGTTCAGCGATTGCCCAAGACTATCTTGAAAAGTTTTCTTTTTATACCCCCCTTCTCACCTACGAGGTAATTAATCCTGTCTCAGAATCGGAGACGGTTGAACCTAGTAAGTTGCTTCACTATAATTTAGTTTTTGTTACCAGCGCTAATCAGGCTGAGGTCTACCACATCGATGAGTGGCATCTGACTAAAGGCCTATTGCAGGTTACCAATTCTGACGCGGTCGATGCCCACTTACCAAAGAGCCCGACACCGCCTGTCCAGCGTATTTTCCTGCCACCCTTCCATGCAGCTATGCTTCTTGTTATCATTCTGATTGTCATCCCCTTAGGCTTTCTGAGTCTTGGCTTAACCGCCTGGCTCCGGAGACGCTGACCCCCCACCTTTTGGCTATTGATTCACCCTTATAAGTGTGATAAGTTTTAAGGCATATTAAGTAGTCCGTCATCGGCTCTTAGTCCGAACTTTAACAACTTGACCGGTTCCTCCGCTTAATCGTGGCGGGGAATATCTGGAGATAGGTTACTGCTATGAATGAATTGGAACAGGCTCAGGACGAAATTCTTGTCCGAGTTATTGGTGCTTTAGCCGCGGTGGCTTTCATTATCGGTATAGCCGGTCTGTTCACCGGCTTTTCAGCGGGCTTGTTTCTTCTTTCCCTGGCGTTACTGGCTATCGCCGGGATCGCTTATGGCTTACGCTCCACCGGTCGAGTTGTGGTTGCTGCTCAGTCCCTCATTTTGCTGTTAGTGGCTTTTGTAGTTGCCGCCTCTTTTCAAACCAACTCTATCAATTTAATTGTTCCATACCTGCTTATTCCCGTGGCCATTATTACCGGCTGGCTGTTAAGTGCTTGGCTGGGGTTGGTAGTGGTTATCGCTGCTTTTATAGCTCTAGCCGTAATTGCGACGGTAGTCCAGGGCGGAGGGTGGCTTGAGCTAGGCCTGTTAGCTGTCCCATTTTTGGCGGCAACCTTTGCCGCCCTGCTCAACTTTGAAGGTAAACGCCATATGCTGCGCCTGTGGCAGCGCCTTCAGGATAACAGGGCCGTTCTAAAAGCCCGGACCCGCGCCGTTATGGACGCCCAGTACCAGGCCGATGCGTTGCAGCAGCGGTTAACTGCTCTACAAAACGAATTAACCGAAGTCAAAAGTCAAGCCCAAGAAGTCGAGGTATCGGCTCCAGACCAACAGCAGCAGCTTTCCCAACTGCTAAGCGTGACAGCGCACGAATTGGAGAGCAGGTTTCAGGAATTGGAGCGTGATGTCGAGTATTTGGCCGCCAGTAGTGGCCAGGCCGACGGTTTTTCATCCCTTTGGCCGCGGCTGGACCATCTCAAGGAACTGGTCATAAATCTGGAGGAGATCGTCCAGCTTGAACAAGCTGACACTCAGCTTAATTACGAAGCAATTGATTTAAAGCGCTTCATTAATAATCTGGCTGCTACTGCCCAAACCTGGGCCCGGGCCAAAGATGTAGCCCTTCGCATCGATGTCCCCGACGACTTGCCTCCGCTTCAAGCCGACCCTGTACGCCTGCGTCAGGCTTTACTTCACCTCCTTAACAACGCCGTCAAGGCCACGGACCGCGGTGTGATCGAATTGCGAGCTGAGTCCTTGGGGCAGGACCTCCGGCTGCTGGTTTCTGACGCCGGTATGGGGATTAGTCCGGACCAGGCGAATCGGATCTTTGGTTTATCCGACCGTATCGATCCCGACGCGCCGCAGTCCAAGCACGAGGGTGGTTTGGGCCTGGCCTTGACCCGACGTCTGGTGGAGCTGCATCAAGGGCGCATTTGGGCAACCGGCGTGCCCGGCGTGGGGTCAACTTTTTACATCGATCTTCCCTTCAGTCCGCGCGAGGTCCCAGTCCGCCAGACCGAGGCGCCAGCCCAGCCCGCCACCCCCCGGCTCGGTCAGCATGATCTCGAACCGACCCTGCCAGGGGTCTTGGCTTCTGGCATTTCGGAGCCGAAGGCGTTGACGTGGAGTTCTATCCCTGAGCCAGAGGACGAGGCGGAACCGATCTTAGAGCCGGTTCGTTTCCCGGAATCTACTCTCGACGCGGAAACACTGATCAGCAGCCTGACGCCTGTCCCCTCGTCGACGGCTTCCACTTCAGAGTTTGAAGAGGAGCCGGTTGTGCCCGACCTTCAGGCTCTCACCCAAGCCGGCTCGGATGAGACCCTAACCGGCGTTCCAGCGTTTGAGCCTGGGCCGGAAATTGAATGGTCGGCTACTGAGGTGACCCAAAAGGTTAGCTCCCAACCAAGCCCGCTGCCCGGTTCTGATCCAAATACCACCCTGACTTCACCGCGCAGCCGTTATGTTTCAACGCCCGTGAGCCGTCGCACGTCGACCTATGCTCGCCGCTTTAGTCTTATCTTGGTTGGGCTGTTGTTGGTTGTCGCCGGGATTGCCGGTCTGTTGGCCATCATCAACGGCCCGGTTGAAACCCAGTTGGCCGGCGGACCTACCGCCACCGCCGACTTGCCCGCCGCCAGTGCCACCCTGGATGAGGGAACTGGGGCAGGTTTAACCTCCCTACCCAGTCCGACCCAGCTCGCCTCGCCCACGCCGGTACCGGCTCAAACCGAAATATCGGTCACGGAGCCTACGCCGGGGCCAACGCGCGCCGTTAGCTCAACCCCAACCTCAACTTTGACTGAGGCACCCACCGCCCAGGCGGCTGACTCCGGTTTAGCCAATCCGGTTCAGACTGGCGTCGAGCCTACTGCTTCTCCGACCGGGGGGCCGACTGTTTCGCTCCGACCAAGCCCGACTCCGCTGCCCACCAGCACCGCCACACCGCCGAGTCTTAATCTTCCCGGCGTAGCTCTGAGCGAGGTCTCGGCGGCCCCACAGCTCGCCTATATTAATCCTGAGCGCCTGTCCCAAGTTAGTTCAGGCCTCAAGCCCATTCTCGATGGCCGGATTGAGTGGTCTAAGACCGGGCGGGCCATTTTTAGCGGGGAGCAAGCGGGTGAGCGAGACATCTATGTCGCCAATGGCCCACGGGGACGCCTGGTAAAGCTAACGACCACGGTTGGCGATGACCTTCAGCCGGCCTGGTCGCCGGATGGCAGCCGGATCGCTTTTAGCTCCGGCCGGACCGGCAATTTTGAGATCTATGTGATGAATGCTGATGGGAGCGACTTGATCCAGTTGACCACCAGCCGTGGTTTTGACGAGTGGCCGGTCTGGTCGCCCAATGGCCGGCAGATTGCCTTTGTCTCGGACCGGGACGGCAATGTGGAACTTTACCTGATGGAGGCCGATGGCAGCAATGTGCAGCGCCTCACCAATCATCCGGCCAACGATTGGCCGGCTGCCTGGTCGCCCGACGGCAGGCGTCTGGTTTTTGCCTCGGATCGCGATGACCACTGGAATCTGTACCTGGTGACTGTCGGTGAGGCGGTAGCTACCCGGCTGACCAACGCCGCCGGTGATGAGCGTGATCCGGTCTGGTCACCCGATGGCAAGCGGATTGCTTTTGCCTACAACGCCGGCACCGGCTTCGATGTTTACACGTTGCCTGTACCGCTGGCCAATGATGCAGAAGTCTCGCGCAGCGCTTGGACCCAAATCACCGACACGCCGGAAGATGAACGCTATCCGACCTGGCGCGATATCCTCTCCGGTCAGTAATCGCCGCTTTAAGGGTCACGGTTTGATGATCAGCACCTGCAACTCCAAGATGGTCGGCTCTACCAACCGGCCATCTTGATGAGCCGGGCCGGATAGGTGCAACTCCCGGAGCGGACCATTAACCAGGCCGCCGTTATAACCCAGCCAAGTGAGCAAGGCTTGGGCTGTCCCCGCCCCACCCCGGTAAGTACCCTCATAAGTCAGGGCCGCCACCGTATCTTCGGCGGCTATCTGGCGAATCGAAATTGGCTCTGGTGAGAAGTAACTCTGCCGGAGAGCCGCCTCCACCGGCCCGCCAACTTTAACATCCAAGTCGATTTCTTGATCCTCTTCGAGGTGGTCCAAAGTCAGTTCCGGATAAACCGGTTGATCTCGTTGGGCTTCAGCTAGCCTAATTTGGCGTAGTGGCGCAGTCTCCGCACCGAGACTTGATCTAGTACTATCTTGACAAACTAATAATATTAGTTTATAATATAACTATATTAGTTTATTCGTAGTTTTGTCCAGAGGAGCGTTAGAAATGCAAGCGACCCAACACGGCCAATATCTTATTCAACTGACCCGCTGGTGGGTTTTTAACTGTTACTTTGTGCGAGAAGAGGATGGCCTGACTCTAATTGACAGCGGCCTGCCGGGCAGTGCCAAAGCGATTATGACCGCCGCCGCGTCACTCGCGGCGCCGATCCGCCGGATTGCTCTGACCCACGCCCACGGTGACCACGTCGGTTCGTTGGATGCGCTGGCCGCCGCGCTGCCGAAAGTGGAAATATTGTTCACCGCCCGGACAGCCCGCTTTTTGGCCGGAGATCTCAGCCTGGACGCGGACGAGCCGCAGGCCAAACTGCGCGGCAGCTTTCCCCGCCGCCAGACTCAGGCCAGCCGGTACCTGCAGCCCGGCGAGCGAGTCGGCTCGTTGGAAGTGATAGCCGCGCCCGGCCACTCACCCGATCAGGTTGCTTTCTTCGACCGGCGGGATGGTACGCTCATTGCCGGGGATGCCTTTCAAAGCCAAGGCGGTCTTGCTGTGGCCGGGACGGTTCGCTGGTTGTTTCCTTTGCCGGCGATGGCTACCTGGCACAAGGACCTGGCCCTCCAGTCCGCCCGAGACTTGCGCCAGCTCAACCCCAGCCGCCTGGCCGTTGGTCACGGCTCGGTCATCGAGCAGCCGCAGGCAATGATGGATGAGGCCATTGGGACGGCGGCGCGGGGCCAAGCCAAATCGGTGGCCTTAGTTTAAGCCGCGATCAAGCGACTGAGTTAGAAAGTTAACCCGATCACTATGACTAACCAAGCGACTACCAAAATGCCCAAACGGCGCTGGCTAACCAAAGATATTGTTTTGGAAAAAGCCGCGGAATTAGCCAACCAGCAGGGTGATGCCCGCCAACTCTCGTTGGCCGAGCTGGCGGCGGCACTCGATATTCGCTCGCCGTCGCTCTACAACCACGTGGCCGGACAGGATGGGCTGCTGCACGATTTAACGCTCTGGGGGCTGCAAAAGCTGCTGGCCAACATCCGGCAGGCCGTGAGGGGCAAGGTCGGTCGGGAGGCGTTGCTGGCTGTGGCTCAGGCCTATCGAGACTTTGCTCACACTCAGCCGGGGATCTATCCCTTGACGCTTCATGCTCACGATCCACAAGACGCCGAGTGGACTGCCCTCTCAAATGAGTTGATCGGAACACTGCAACTCATCCTGGCCTCTTACGGTTTCAGCGGCGAAGCGGCCCTGCACGCCATTCGCGGCTGGCGTAGTCTCCTGCACGGCTTCGTCTCGCTGGAGATGGCCGGTGGCTTTGGTCTACCGCTGGAGCGAGATGAGAGTTTTAGTCTCCTGTTAGAGATATACCTGGATGGAATGGAAAAACGGTGGGGATAAATTCTCCCCCGGACTTTACAGCAGGGCCATCGCTCGGGCCCGGGCAATGGCTTGGGTGCGCCGCTTGACCCCGAGCTTGCCGTAGATGTTGGTGGTGTGTTGCTTAACGGTGTTGATCGAGATGCCCAAGTTACTGGCAATTTCTTGATTTGACCGACCGGCGATGATGTGGTGCAGCACTTCCCGTTCACGCCGGCTAATCGATTCAATTAGCACGGTTCCTTTTTCTCCGAAACTAAGCATAAGCCAAACTTTCCCGCACACTGATTAAGGTGGCATTCCGGGCCGGTAAAATCGAGGCCAGGATGGCGATAACGACCACAATTACCAGCCACAGCCCAATGGCGCCGTAGCTGTAGGCGTAGTCTAAATTAATGTTGAGCATAATCTGGCCCATCTGCTGGGCCATCGGCCGGCCAAGGAGCAGCGAGAGCGGCACGGCCACCGCCCAACTGATCAACCCCTGCAAGATGCCCTCCATCAGTAACATCCCCAGAATAGTGTGGGATTTTGCGCCGACCGCCCGCATCACGCCGATCTCGCGCGTTCGCTCCACCACCGCAATCGACAGCGCCCCCATGAGCCCAATCCCACCGACCAGAGCCATCACCACGGCCAGGGCCAAAAGCATGTTGATGTTGATGGCGTACTGGCTGTCAGCAAATTCGCGATCTTCGAAGGTCGTGCCGCTGCTGTTCAGATCGACGTCACGCTGCCGGGCCTCGTACAGGGTCTTGAGTTTGTCCGAGATGGCGGCCACATAGCTCTGGTTGTGCTCCCGGGTCCGGACCACAATTTGGGTGCCGCGATTATGCTTTTTGGTGGCGGCTTCCACGGCGGCCAACGGCGCGTAGGCCGGATCGCCGCCGAAGCCGTCGGTGATGACCGTCTGGAAAATGCCGACCCCCTGCCACTCATCGTCGCCAAACTCGCCCAAGTTAAGGGTCACGGTCTCACCGATTTGAAAGCCGTAATCCTCGGCCGTCTCCTGGAAGATAACCAGGGCGTTTTTATCGCCCGGCTGAAGCCAGCGCCCGGCCACCAACAGCGGCCGGTACATCTCACTGCCGAGGGGGATGCCGTTCAAGATAACGCCGACGCCCGCATCCTGTATGTCCTGGTTTGCTTTCAGTAGGGAACCGGGGTGCGAGAGCCACACTTCGGTCTCGGCTACCTCCGGCAGTGTTTCGGCCATCTGGCTGACCCGATCGGCCCGCTGGCGATCTTGAAAGCCGATGCGGAGATCGTAATTGCGCCGGTTGAGGTCGTTGGTCACGGTCAGGTCGGTTGATTGGGCCAGATTGATCGTAACCAGGAACATCGTGCCGGCCGTGATCAGCACCAGTTGGGTCAGGATCAAGCGCCCTTTTTTGCGAAACATATTATTGAAGGAGATGGCGTAGGCTGACGGCAAGAAGCGCTGGCTGAGCGCATCGATGGCCCGGTCCAGGCGGGTCGCTCCAAAGCTGCCGCCGAGACCGTAACTGGCCATCGCTTCACGCACGGTTGTGGCCGTACCTTTGGAGATGGGCCACAGGGCGGCGATCAGCGGCGTAACCAAGGCGGCCACGGCCTGCAGGCCAACAGCCAGGCCGGAGAATTGGAAGGCATCGTAGTCAATGTTGAACAGGTTGAGGAAGGTTTTGGTCAGTTGGTAGGCGACAACTGCGCCCGGCCCGACCGAGACGACAAAGGCCAGTAGGCCGTAAACCAAGACGGCGCTGAGATAGATTTTTAGGACCGTGCCGTTGCGCCCGCCGACGGCTTTGATGATGCCGATCTGGTTGGTCTGCTGGGTAATCAAGGCGGTGAGGGTGTTGGTTACCAGCACGGCGCTGACAAAGAGCGAGACAAAGGCCAGCACTTGCAGGACAAAGTTGAAGCCCTCGATAAAGATGCGGCCCCAGTGCTCGGTGGGGTCCTGGTAGATGACGTTGCCTACGCCCACGTTCTCCTTGGCCAGGCGGTCCTTAATCTCCGAGGCGACCTGCTCGGCCAGGGCCTGGCTGTAGGGCTCAACCTGGATCAACAGTTGGTTGAACTCGCCCTCCGGCACGTCGAAGCGCTCCAAGCCCTGGGCATCGACAAAAAAGCGGGCCTCGCCGCCAAAGGCCGGGGGCGGTACAAACGGGTGGCGAATTTTGCCGGTCACTTCCAAAGCGCGGTCGGTCTGATCCAACTCAAAGATCACCTTATCGCCCAAGCCGATGCCAAAGAAGTCGCTGGCCGAGCGGTCGATGCCGATCTTGTTGCGCTTAGGCCAGTCGCCGGTTTTCAATTCCAATAAATCGTAGTCCATCGCGTCATAGTCATCACGCATGACCAGTAGGCCGGGCTCCCATTCGGCGGCCGGATCGGTTTTGTAGCGGACAAAAAGCTGGTTGCTCACCTCCACCCCACGCAGGCCGGGAATGGTTTTGAGCCGGTCGGCGGTGTCGCGGTCGATTCGTTTTTCCAAGAATAGGGTGGCGTGCGAAGGATTAACCGCCTGGTGGGCGGTATCCATCCCGGCCAAGAGCTGGTCAGCCATACCAAATACCGCGCCCACTGCAAATGTCCCGGCGGCAATGCTCAGCACTGCCAGCAGCGTCCGGACTTTGTTATCCCACAAATCAGCCCACAACTTGACCCAAATTACGCTCATTGATAGCTCTCCTGGGTTAATAACAGCGCAAACCTTGGTTTGCCAGCAGCGCTGGCTCGGCCCTCTTTTTTCATAACTCGGTCTCGAACCCTCGGTTCGGCCGCACTTCTTTGACTTCAACAAACTAACGCTGAACTAATTCCGAACATTGTTCGGTGAATATTAAAAAAATTTTACGGACTATGCTTGAGCCCGTTGTACCAGGTATTGAGCAACTGGTCGGCGATGGCTTCCCAGTTTGCCTCAATTTCGGGGTGGGGGTGGGCCAGGATTAAGGTGGCCAGGCCATGCACCATGGCCCAGGTGTTAAGAATCACCGTGTCCAGGTGATGCCCAGGATGAATATCGCCCACTTCGAAACAGGCTTTGACGGCCTCGACCAGGGTCTGGTAAGTGCCCTTGGCCACAAAATCATCGTCGCTTTCTGCTTGATTGAGAAAGGCCGCCTGGTGAAGATCAGGCGTATTGAAGATGAGCATGAAATGGTGCGGGTTCTCGCGGGCAAAGCGGATGTAGGCTATGCCCAATTGGTACAGTCGTTCGCCGGGCGGGAGGTGGGTGGCGACGGTAGCCTGGTAGTGGGCAAAGCGTTCAAAGCCATCGCGGATGACGGCCGCGATCAGCTCGTCTTTGCTGCCAAAATATTCGTACAAGCCGGCGGGACTGTAATCGATGCGCCGGGCAACTTCGCGTAGGGAAAGACCATAGGCGCCCCGCTCCCGGATGATGCAGCGAGCCGCGTCGATGATCGCCTCGCGGGTGCGGACGGCGCGTCGCTCACGGGGACTTAGATCTTGACCTTCTTGCTCTGAACTCATTTTGAATACCGAACAGTGTTAGGAAGATGAGACGATTATAACCGAACACTGTTCGGTTGTCAAGGGTTTCTTGGAACACGAAAGGCACGAAAGTATGAGACACACGAAAAAGAAATCTGTGTCGTGCTTTTCTGACGTTCTTCTTTCGGCTTGTTTCGAAGTTCGTTACTGCCTGGTGGTTGAGCGATGGTACTAGCGATTGCAGTAGATTAATTTGGCGCTGCCAAAGACGCCGGGTATCTCGTCCGGAGACCGATAAGGCGAGGTATCGCCGTCATTGCGCTCTAATTCGGCATAGTAGTAGGTGTACCAGTCTACCACGGTGCTGTATTCCGCCTCCAGGTTTTGCTGTTGAGTGAGGTAGTTGGCCGGCCGGGGATTGGCTTGATCCAGGGTGCAGCCGGCCTGGGCGATATTGGGCAGGCCCCGTAGGTAGGGGATAGGTGCGGGAATGCCGTTTTGAGCCGTAAAGAGGACCACATTCGAGGCGACGCGCCGGCCCGTGGCCGTAAATTGGTAAATGGGGTAAAAGCACAGGGCGCATACGATGGGGACGATGAAGAAAGCCAGAACACAACCCCGCCGGGCATGTTTATCTTCTTCTTCTATTGAAAGTTGGTCATCGGTATAGTAAGCCATCGCTCAGGTCTCCTCCCAGCGATTATCGGGTTCGATCTTTAGCCGGAATTGCTAAACCAGCCGTCCTTCGGCGACCATCACGACTTTACCCCCAACAAAAACATCGATCTGGTCACCGTTAGGCCGGGCCCGGAGCAGCAGGAGCGAGGGTCGATGGATCTCGTAGCCCTGCTCCACGCGGAGGTCAATCGAGTCGCTGCCAAAGTAGCGATATTTAACCAGGTAACCGGCCAGGCAGCCGTTGGCGCTGCCGGTCGCCGGATCTTCGCCGATGCCATCTAACGGCCAGAGCATCCGGGCGTTGAGGTGGTTAGCGGCCTGGTAGGGTTCGGGGCAGAAAATGTGTAAGCCTCGAGCGCGCTGGGTCGATTGGACAAAACTGGCGAATAGATCATGGTTAATCCGGCATTTTTTAATCGCTTGCCGCGTTTTCAGCGGGATAATGACAAACGGTAGACCGGTTGACACATCCTGGATCGGAAAGCGGGGATCAATATCAGCTAAATCGACATTGATCAGGGGCGCGATGGTTTCGGGGGTAAACGTCTCGCCAAAATCAGGCGGCTTTTGGTGCATCCACAGCTCGTCAGGCCGGCCATCAACGTAGCTGAAGGTGACCGGGATTTGACCGACTGGGAGATTAAGGATGACTTTGTCGACCGGTTGGCCGATGAGCTGCTGCTGGATGATGTAGGCCGTGCCCAGAGTGGGGTGACCGGCGAAGGGCACTTCCTGGCCAGGCGTAAAGATGCGGACATCGTAGCCGCCGTCCCGAGGCGTGTCGCTGAGGATAAAGGTGCTTTCCGAGTAGTTCATCTCTTGGGCGATCTCCTGCATCGATTCAGGCGAGAGCCCCCCGGCCTCGCGGCAGACGGCCAGTTGGTTGCCGGCGTATTTACGCTCGGCAAAGACATCGACAATATAGAATTGCATCATTCCTCTCCGGAAGGTATCGCCTAGGTAACCGCATTCAACCCGGTCAGCTCTCGACCGGCGATGAGCAGATTGATATCGGCCGTGCCTTCGTAAGTATAGACCGCTTCGGCATCGGTGAAGAGGCGAGCGACGTGATAGTCGATCAGCGCTCCGTTGCCGCCCAGGAGCTCGCGGGCCAGTTGAGCCACGCGGCGAGCCCGGGTCGAGTTGCTGTATTTGGCCAGCGCGACCATACCGATGGTCAACTGGCCGGCCGCCATCAACTGGGCCAAATGATAGCTGAAGAACTGCATCTGGCTGACCTCGGCGGCCATCTCGACCAGCTTCTGTTGAACCAATTGGAAACCGGCCAGCGGCCGCCCGAACTGCAGGCGCTCTTTGGTGTGGCGGAGGGCGTGCTCAAAGCAGCCGGCCGCGGTCCCGACTGCCGCCCAGGCCACGGCGTAGCGGGAAGCGGTCAAGACCTGGACGATATCCTTAAAAGTTTCCGCTTGAGCCAGCCGGTTTTCGGCCGGGACACGGACGTTCGTGAGGGTGATGTGGGCGTTGGGCACAGCCCGCATCGCAATTTTGCCGGAAATGTCTTCGATGGTTAACCCTTCGACTTGGGCCGGATCTTCAATGACAAAGCCGCCGAAGCCGCCATCGTCCGTTCTGGCCCAAATAATCAGCAGATCGGCGAAGGAGGCGTTGCCGATCCAGCGCTTGGCCCCGTTGAGAAGGTAGGTGTCGCCGTCGCGGTGGGCTGTGCTCTGCAAATCAGCGGCATCGGAACCGCGCTCCGGCTCGGTCAGGCCGAAGGCGCCAATTTTTTCGTAGCGGGCCATCGCCGGCAGCCAGCGCGCCTTTTGCTCGGCCGAGGCCAGCAGGCCGATGGTGCCCATAGCCAGGCTGGAGTGAACGATGAAGAGAGTCGAGAGGGAGCCATCGCCGCGGGCTAACTCGTATTGAACCAGCCCGGCCATTAGAGGATCGAGGCCGGCGCAGCCGGGCTCTGACAACGTGCCGCCGATAATGGGCAGCGTTTTCAAACCCATAAAGAGCTCGCGGGGAAGCTCGGCCCGCTCCCAGTAAGGATTGATATTTGGCACCACTACCTCGTCGACGTAGCGACGCACCTGATCATACAGGCGGCGTTGAGAAGCGGTGAGCAAGCTGTCGAATCTAAAGAGCTCTAACGCAGTGGTAATCATGGTCTAACCCTATATTCATAGCTAGCCGGCTCAGTGGTGACGGGGCTAACGCCGCTGATCACGAGCACAGCTTTGTCCACGGTTGTCCCAAGCCCTTCAAGCTGAAGGGTCCCGTAGTTGGACTCATCCAGAGTCACAGGCCGGACCGTGACCTCGTCGCCGAGTTCGATGACTTGAACCACAAACTTTTGCGGCAGGACGTTATCGATCCGGACAAAGCCCTCGGCCTGCCAGCCGTTGACCCCGCTTTCAACATCATCGAAGAAGTTGATTTCCGGGATACTGATATCGTCGATGGTCCAGCCGGGCTGGTTAACGGCGTCGTCGGTGACGTACTCAAAGCGGACAAGAATCTGCTGACCGGCGTAAGGGGTCAAATCGAGTCGCTCCTCGAGCCAGCCGCCGGACAGACCGGTGTAGCCGGGACCGTAGGCGTTGCCACTGGGGTTATCGGCGCTGGTGTAGGGCGTCTCCAGGATGGTCCAGATCGCCCCACCGTCGGTCGAAACTTCGACATAGCCATAATCCCAATCCTCTTCGATATCAAACCAGGTCTGGTAGGTCAGGGTGGCCTGATCGACTCCGCTCAGATCAAACGCGCGTGTCAGCCGGGTGTTCGAGTCATCACCCCGGTGGCTGTACCATTGAAAGCTACCGCTGTGAGGCTCGTTATCGACGACCTTGACCCGGGTTGAGCCGGTGAAGTCCAGGGTCAAGGCCTCGCTGCCGGTCAGCTCGATGTAGTCAGCGCCGTACTGATAAACCGTAGCTTGCTGTTCAACCGGATATGAGCCGTGGCGCTCGGTAGGGACGATTGGACTCAGGTCAAAGCCGGTATAGCCCCACCGTCCAGCGTTGGGCGAAGGATTGTTGAGGTAATTGGCGACCAGAAAGTCGGCGTAGATATTTTGGAAGCGCTCACTATAACCGTGGGCGGCTAAGACCGTATCAAAGCCGGTAATGCCGTTTTGCGGCTCGGCGATAACGGCTTTGGTCATGTCTTCGCCAAACCGTTCTAAAAAATAAGCCATAAATAAGAAGCTGCCGCCGTAATCGGCCGGCGAACTGCTCCAACTGTTGAGCTGGGTATCGGGCACGCTGGTGAACATGCCGGTGAAGCTGCTGGATCCATAGCCGTTGATCAGGCTGGCCAACTCACTCATCCCTTCATTGACCCAGGTATCTTCGTTGCGGTCCTCGTACCAGTGGATCATGTGCTGGAACTCGTGGGCCAGGACGCTGTCAAAATAATCATTGCCGGGCGTGATCGAGCGCAGATTAATGAAGAACATTTCGCGCTCGTTGCTGTAGGGTTCGGCCTGGCGAGCGTAAGAATTGGCGGCGGCGAAGTAGCCGGCCACGCCGGGCACATCGCCTAAAAAGATGTGAACGCGGGGATCGCCATCAATGCCGGGGATCCACTCGCTGCCAAAAAATTCGCGGTTGGTGGGGTAGGTATGACTCTCGAACTGCTCGGCCGAATCGGCCAAATCCTGCGGGTCAACGTTGAAACCACGCTGCACCCACCAGGCGGAATGATCGGTCAGGTAGGCCAGGCTGGCCTCGACCTCGAACTGACGAGGCGGGGTTGAGCCATTGTCGGTGACCCAGAAGTTGGCCTTATCCTCAAGTTGGTAGGTTGGTGGGTCGGTCCTGACCACTTGCGGAATATCTTGGCCCCGGTGTTTAAGCCGGATGGCCAATTGTCGCTGGTCTCGCGTGGGCAGGATTGTTTCGGTCAAGATTTGTTCGCTAGAGCGTTGCGGCGAGGCATCTTTCAGCGAGGTCGTGGAGCCGCTGCTATCCCCAGGTGTGGGTGTCCCTGCTGGCGGTGAGACCGTGGAACTAGTTTGAACGGGAGTGTTCATCATAGTGGTGACCGGCGTTCGCTCGATCACCGGAACGGGTGTGGGCGTTGCCGTTTCAAAACCAGTGGCGATGGTCGTTAGAAAGGCCGGGTCACTCAGCAGAGTATAAGCTCGCCAGCCAAGCAGGCCAAGCGTAACGCTACAGACCAACAAGAGGATAACCGTAATCGCGGCGAAGATAATTAGTTTTCTGGACAAGCGCTTAACCCAACCCCTTACCTCGTAAAACGTGGTGGCCGAGGGTAGAAAGGGCTTACGTTTTACGTTTTGTCTTTGGAAATGCCGGCTCAATTCCCCTGGTAAAGCTCAGAGTAAAGTCCTTTATCACAATCCCAGTGACAGACCCAATCGGCGTTGATAATGGTCTCATCCGGCCAGTTGACCATAATCTTGACATCCTCGGAGAGGCGGGTGAACTGCTTACACTGGGCGTTGAAACTCCAGTCAAAATTGTCGCACTCATACCGGACGACGGTCAACCACCACCAGCCCAAGCCACTGCCCAGATTACCTTCGGCGATGACCACGTCCCATTCGCCAGGGCCCTTTTGCGGATAGTGGCGGCTGGGCCCGGACGGGTGGGACAGTACGCTCCAAGACCAGTTATCCAGCAGGATGCTGTAGCCATTGACCAGGTTACCCCCTTCATCTTTAATCCGACCCTTGAAGTGAATGATGCCGGCATTACCCGAAGCGTGCCAACCGGTGGGCGTAAATTGGTATTGAGGTTTAGGGGGAGGCGGCGGCTCGGCCGGTTCTTCCTGAGCCGGTTCTTCGGCCGGAGCTGGGGCGGCAACCGGCGCCGGCGGTGGGGCGACCTGGACCACCGGGATATTGCTAATATCGCCATCGACCTGGACTAGCGGGACATAGACCCAGCCGGTGCCGTCGGCAGACGGATATTTGACCTGGACCCAAGAGCCATCGGCGTTGCGGCCGATGATTTTAGAAGACTCACCGGCTGGCCCCGGCCCAATGACCGGGTAGCCGGTGCCCGGGCCGCCCCGGACATTCATATTCTGCAAAATTGTGACTTGCGGCTCGGTTGGCTGGGGATCGGTTGGAGTTGGGCTTGGTTCCGGCGTGTCGGTCGGGACCACGGCTGTTGGTGTCTCGGTAGGGATTTGAACCGCAATCGTCTCTTGCTGCGGGGCGTCGTCGGGCTGTTGAACCAGCCCGGCCACGGCAGCAGTGGGGGTAAAGGTCGGCATTGGCGTTCGAGTGGGTGGGGCTTGAATCTGAACGGCCGTGTTTTCATCCATAAAGCCCGCCAGGCCGCAACCGAGCGAAGCCAGAGTCAGAATGACCGGCAAGGCGAAAACCAAAATTGAACGTTGTTTTTGTGTTCCCATTGAAAAGACTCCCATTTTACCAGCGCTCGGCCTTACCTCCGAACGATTTCCGTCCTCAGATGAAGTATAGCGAGACCTCATCAATTTTCAAGTTCACTCGGTTTCTGTCACAAAGAACTCAAAGTGAACGTACTGCAGTGGATTGGCACTCAGATTAACTTTAGTCGCCGGCGAAACCTGAACACCGCCCTCTTCCAGAAAAACCGTATACTCGCCGGCGGTATAGGGCCGGATTTCGACCTTAGTATTCATGCGGTGATTGTCGCCAGTACCGGGCATCGTGCTATCGGCAGTGCCGGGGCCGGACACTTCGCTCAGATGGGTACTGCCGTCCGGCGCGGTCACGTTGAGCTGAAAGCCCGCCAGGGTTTTGTAGATACCCGGTCCGGAGTCGCGGCGAATCCAGGCGGTCATGCGCACTTCCCCGGGCGAGCCGGTGTCGTGGGTAAAGTAGGTCACGCTAAACGGAAACTCCGGTTCGGGGGTGGGGGTAGGTTCTTCAGGGATAGGGGTAGCGGTTGGCTCGGCGGGTGGAGGTGGTGGAGCTGGTGGCGCGGACTCCGCGGCGCTGGCCTCGTTGGCCTCCGGGGGGTCGGTGGGGGGCGGGGTGTCGGTGGGGAGGGGGGTCTCGGTAGGGGGAGTGGTCACGGGGGGGGGGGGCGTGGGGGGGGGGGGGTTGGGGGGGGGGGGGGGGTGGCGGTGGGGGTGGGGGTAGGGGTGGGGGTATGGAAGGGAGTGGGCGTAAAGGTTGGTTTGGGTGTCTTTAGCCGGGTGGCCGTCGGCGTGGGGGCCTGGACCAGCAGCGAACCGGCCGAGCAGGCCAGATTAACACTCAGTCCGATGAGGGCGACGACCAGCCAAAATGACCATCGTTTTGAATACAAGAAAACTCTATCGTTCAATCGCATAGGTCAGTGTTTATTGAGACCACCAGATGAAGTCCCAATAGCGTTGGTTCGGGTCACTAGAGTAACTGAGCGAAATCGGTTCCGAAACCTGGTTGCCCCCACCATCAACGACATAGACGGTCCAGACCGAGTCGTTGTAGCCGCCGGGAGGCTCAAACTTTAGATTACCTTGTTTAACATAGCCCTCCATGCCGCTCCGGGCATCAAAGGTCCAGCTTGACTCAGCGCTTTCGTAGGTTTGACCGTCGTTGTTGCTGCCCACCACGCGATAACCTCCCACCGGCGTGCCATTGCCATCGGAAATCAAGACAATGCCCGAGATGAAGGTGGCATTAGTGCGTTGAAACTCGCGGGTGCCTTGCTCCTTGACTTTAAAGGGGTACGTGGGGGCGGGGGGTGGCGCCGGCGTAGGAGTATCTTCGGGTGGCGGTGGCGGCGGCGGCGCGCGCCGGGGCCGGGGATTGGTCGGCGGCGGCGTATCGGTGGGCGGCGGCGTAGCGGTAGCGAGAGGGGGGGGGGTATCGGTGGGGATAGGGCTGGGCGTGAAGGT
>CALMIS010000269.1 GCA_937864185.1 uncultured Chloroflexota bacterium | reverse complement strand
GGCGGGGCGATTTGGGTGGCCAGACTAAACGGAGCCCCGGCCTGGAGCCCGGGAGAACCCGGCCCGCCCGGGCCGCCGCCGTAATCGGCCCGGCGCTGGCTCAACAGGCTGGCCGGGGCTAATTTATCCGGCCAATACTGCAAGGCTCCCGTTGCCGAGCAGAAGACACAGCTAAAGCTCAGCGGTAAGGCCAGCAGCAGCAGCATATACTCCCAGGGCCGGCGCGGGGCCTCCTCTTGGCGGGGGGGTGGGGTAGGCGGGTTCGGCCTCATCATGCTCATCCTCATCGCCTTGCTCGCTTAAAGAGGCGCACTTTGGACGCTTCAGTGGCGAGAGGTTCCGCGTTGGCGGCCGGCTGGTGCAGCGGCAGAGCCAGACTAAAGGTACTGCCCACTTCCGGCTCGCTGGCGGCCCAGACCCGGCCTTCGTGCAACTCAATCAGGGTGCGGGTAATGTACAAGCCCAGGCCCACCCCGGCCTCTTCATACATCGAGGGGTGGGTGGCCCGGAAAAAGCGGGTGAACAGGTAGGGCTGGTCGGCTAAAGCAATGCCGACGCCGGTGTCGCGGATCTCTAGCCAGGCTTCATCTTCGGCGGCAAAGAGTCTGACCTCGACCTGCCCGCCGGGTAAAGTATATTTGTGAGCGTTGTTGAGCAGGTTGTCGATGGCCCAGCGCAGGCGAGCCCCATCGGCCTTGACCCAGAGTAGCCGCCGGGGTAGATCAAGCCGCAGGGTCAGCCTCTTGGCAGCCAGCGGCCCGCGCCACGGCTCGATCACGGCCGCCAGCAGGGAGCCCAGTTCGGTTTCTTTCTTCTTGAGGCGCAGCTTGCCGGCCTGAATTTCGGCGATGTCGATGATCTCGTTGATGTGGTGCAGTAGCTTGCCGGTGCTGGTGTTGATGGCGTTGAGATAACCTTCTTGAGCGGGGTCCAGTTTGCCCTCGCCGCTAAGCTGCAGCAGGTCGATGTAACCCTGCATCGCGGTTAAAGGGGTGCGCAACTCGTGCGAGACGCTGGTGATGAAGTCATCCTTGAGGCGCTCGGCTTCGGCTTCCCGCGAAATGTCGCGCAGGGCGATGACCGTGCCCAGGATTTCGCCGTCCGGGGTAGCCACGGGCGAGATCAAGGCGCTTAAGACTTTTTCACCCAGTTCATAGCGGCGGGGTTTTTGCAGCCTGGCCCAGGCCAGGCTATCGTAGTCGGCGACGCCTGAGCCGTTGCCGCCCGGTAGGGTTGGCGGCAGCTCCCGCAACACATCGGCCAAGAAATTGCTGCCGATGTCGGCTAGAATTTTGTCGGCGGCCGGATTGATGGTGATCGGCCGGCCTTCCGGATCGAAGACGATCAGACCGTCGCCGGCGCTGTTGAGGATCGCCTCCAGCTTGCTGGACTGCTCGACCAATTCCCGGTTGCGGCTGGCCAGCCGGTCGGTCATCACGTCAAAGGAGCGGGCCAGGCTGCCAATCTCGTCCTCGCTACGGATGCCGGTCCGGCGGGCCAGATCACCCTCGGCAATGGCAACGGAGGTATCCACCAGTTGGTGCAACGGGTTAATGATGCGGCGGGCAATAAGCAACCCCAAAACCAGCACAGCCACCGTCGCCACCGAGAAGATCAGGCCCAAGAGATTGCGGCTGGTGGCGGCGGCCGTCAGAATAAAGTTGCTGGGCAAGGCCACGCTAAAAAAGCCCAGCGACTGATCGCGCATGCGCCAATCGCCGTAGGCGACCGTGTACTCCTGATCGACAATTTGAAGCTGTTTAAGCAGCACAATGGTTTCCGGCTCGGCCACGACCTGCTGATACCAATCCTTGGATTCGTAAAGTTCCGTTAGAATGTTGCGGTAGTGCGTGGGGGATTCGCTGAGCGTGGTGATAACAGTCTCGTTTTCGCCGTCGTGCGAGGTGGCCATGACATCGCCGCTGTGATGGTAAAAGGTGACCCGGGCGACGGCCTTCTGGGTGAGCTCGATGACCAATTCATCGAGATAGGTGCCGACCAGCGCCGCGCCCACCACGGTTTGATCGCTGTAAATCGGGGCGATGGTGTAGACGATCAGGCCCGGTTCGGTCTCGATGAGCTGCAAGCGTCGATCGCCGAGTTCATCGACCTGACCGCTGAGCACCCGCTGGACTTCGCTAAAGTTGGCGTAGCTTTGGCCGGCGCTTTCCTGACCGCCGTTAAATCGAAAAGGCGGGCGCTGCCAGCCAAAAATTTCACGTCCCTGGCGGTCGAGAATGACGAGAGCGTCGGTCGTGCTGTTGGCAATGATCTGAGGCAGGCGACCGGCCAGGGCTGTCCGATCGCCGGCGACAACGCTGGCCGGGACTCCCTCGGTGTTAGCGACGACGTTGAGGATTTCCAGCCGCCGGGTTTCATCGGTCACAATGCCGTCAGCAACCACCCGGCCGGCATCGAGGAGTTGGTTGTGAAAGCGCTCCTGGAGAGAGCCGGTCACCAGGCGGGCCACGGTAAAGGCGCCCACCCCCGCGACGACCAAAGTCAGCAGCAGATAGGGCAAAACGATCTTCGTGCCAATACTGGCCAACCGGCGCTTAAGATACGATTGATCTTGGGGCCCGGCACGGCCTGAAGGCACTGGGGGAGCCTGGGCCAGGAGACGTTTCGGTTTCGAGTTGCTGATACGCGTGTCCATCGAGAGCTATTCACGTCCTCGAGTAAGTCAGGTCGAAGTCACCAAATGGATTGCCGCCTATGGGGTGTGCTAAAGAACAAAAGCAACCCGGCCAGGGCGGGCTGGGCTAGGCTACTCAATATTGTAAAGCATTCCGAGTTGAAGAGACAGAGGCAAAGGTACTGAGATTTAGGGGCAAAAAGTACTTTCTAAATTGCCTGAAAGTACCTTAAAAAGTGAGGGTCAAACGCCTGGAGGGCGGAATTCATTCCGCCCTCCAGGCTTCATATTAACGCTTAAACAGCAGCAGCCGCAGCCCGTTGAGCGAGACCAGGACCGTGCCGCCTTCGTGGCCGACCACGGCCAGCGGCAGCGGGAAGTTGGCGGTGAAGATGGCGGCGATCATAATCACGATCGCGGCCAGGGCAAAGCCCAGGTTGACCATCAGGGTCTTTCGCGTCTGGCGGCTGAGGGCGATGACGTAGGCGATATTGCTCAAATCGTCTGACATCAACACCACATCAGCCGTCTCCAGAGCCACATCGGTGCCGGCCGCGCCCATGGCCATGCCGATGGTGGCGCTGGCCAAGGCCGGAGCGTCGTTCACCCCGTCGCCGACCATGGCTACCGCCCCATAGCGCGCCTGCAATTCTTTGACCCGCTGAACCTTGTTTTCCGGCAAAAGCTCGGCGTAGACCTCATCGACGCCGGCCTCTTTGGCGATGGCCTGGGCCACCCGCTCGTTGTCGCCGGTGAGCATGACCACCCGGGTCACGCCCAAGGACTTCAGATCGCGCACAATCTCGGCCGCGTTGGGGCGCAGCCGGTCGGCCAGGGCGATAACGCCCAGGAGTTGGCCGGCCGGCCCTTCGCC
Organism: uncultured Chloroflexota bacterium; assembly: GCA_937864185.1. Classification (GTDB taxonomy): domain Bacteria; phylum Chloroflexota; class Anaerolineae; order 4572-78; family J111; genus JAGRBY01. The sequence goes on along the minus strand of CALMIS010000269.1, from coordinate 7,693 downwards.
CCGCGAAATGGCGATGGCCGTTTTGCCTTCAGCTTGCAGCCGGGCCAGCTCGGCTTTGGCGGCGGCCAAGCCGGTGGTGATGGAGTCGTCCACGTAGCGCAGATTGCCGGCTCGAATCAAGTGGCCGTTGACCCGGCCTTGGGCCCCGTGACCGGCCTTGGCCTGGAAGCCCTCAACCTCCGCCAGGTTGAGCCCTCGAGCCTGCGCCGCCTCGACGATGGCCTGGGCCAACGGATGCTCGGATTTGGCCTCGACGGCGGCGGTCAGGGCCAGCAAGTCGGCCTCGCTCAGACCGGCGCCGGGCAAGACAACTATATCGGTCACCTGCGGCTTGCCTTGAGTCAAGGTCCCGGTCTTATCAAAGGCCACGACCTTGATCCCGGCGGCTTGTTCCATATAAACCCCGCCCTTGAAGAGTACGCCTCGCCGCGCTCCCGCACCAATCGCCGACAGGATGGCAGCCGGGGTGCTGATGATCAGGGCGCAGGGCGACGCGGCCACCATCACGGTCATGGCTCGGTAAAAGGCCGGCTCAAAGCTCTCGCCTAGAAATAGAGGGGGTACGGCCGCCACCAAGATAGTGAAGACGATGACGCCCATAGCGTAGTACTGCTCGGCCCGGTCTAGGAAGCGCTGGGTTTGGGCCTTTTCGCTTTGGGCCTCCTCAACCAGCTTGATGAGCCGGGCCAGAGTCGAGTCTTGAGCCCGTTTGGTGACTTGGACCTCCAGGCTGCCCGCCTGGTTAATCGTGCCGGCCAGGACCGGGTCGCCCGGCTGTTTGCTGACCGGGATCGACTCGCCGGTAATCGAGGCTTGATCGACCGCGCTCTCACCGCGGATAACTTTGCCGTCGAGCGGAACGCGGTCGCCGGGTTTAAGCACAAAGATTTCGCCCAGATCCACCTGCTCGACGGGCAGGCTAACGAGCTGGTCGCCCCGTTGGACCAGGGCCTGATCCGGCCGCAGTTTCATCAGGGCCTTAATCGCGCTGCGGGTGCGGTCCATGGCGTAATCTTGCAGCACGTTCGAGAGCGAGAAAAGAAAGAGCAACAACGCTCCCTCAAACGGGGCGCCGACCAGGGCGGCACCGAGCGCGGCCAGCACCATCAGGAGATCGACGTCGATGGTTCGCTCGCGCAAAGACTCGAGGCCGCCCTTGAGACCGAACACCCCTCCGGCCATGTAGGCTATCACGTAGAGCCCGGTGACGAGAAGCGGGGCCTGTCCCATCGCTTCGGCCAGCCAGGCCAAGATGATCGCCAGCAGCGTCACGACGGTCAACTTCGCTTCCAGACTTTGAGCGGACAGCCAGGACCACCATGAGTGGACCTGCGCTTCAGAGCCTGGGACCGCGGGTTGTTGATAGGTTTTCCAGGCTTGGCTTAAGCCGGTAGGTGTAGTCATTGATCCAACTCCATCTAAACTTAACCGAGGTTACTTTTCTTGTTAACTCCTGTCATTAGTGTAGCACAAAGAGGGGCTATTAGTCTACACAAATTTGGCTTGTTAGGTCTGCCTAACTTCTCGCCGCTTTGTGACTTTCGGGCAAAAAAAGAAGTACCTTAGGCACCGTGAATTGGTGACTTTTGCATCTATAGATTCTTCTTTATTTGCCGTAACATGTAAGTAGAGATTATTGGTGGATTACTACAACTAGAACGAGCCCTGTTACTGCAAGAAAGCGAGGGATGATCATGTCGAAACTGACTTTGGAACAGGTAAAAGAAGTTATTGCCTCGGCCCGGGAAAAAGGGGAAACGCCTGATCTTAGCCGAGTTGATTTGAGCCGGATCAACCTGAGTGGTATGGATCTGAGCGGCGCTAACTTAAATGGCGCTAATCTATATGCCGCCAATCTTTATCGAGCTCAACTCTCGAAGGTGGACTTGAGTGGAACCGATCTGCGCAGCGCCAGGTTAACCCTGGCCAACTTAAGCAGGGCCAATTTAACCGCTGCCGATCTGCGCGAGGCCGATTTAGGGGGCGCGACGTTGATTTATGCCAATTTGGACCATGCTATCTTCCATCAGGCCAACCTGAGCTGCGCCGACTTGGGGTACACCAATCTGGCCGGGGCTCAATTGGCCGAGGCAAATTTGAGAGGCGCCAATCTGCGGGGGGCAGTGATGCCGGACAAGTCACTCCATCACTGAGATCGTCTGAAAGCTGCTATCAGTTTAGGGCGACTCAACGCCAATCGTCTGGGCTATGTCGCGGGCTAGGGCTACGGGGCGATTGTCCAGATCTAGCGTTAGCGGGCCATCAAAGGGGGCATGACTGACGACCGTGACCGTCACGCCCGGGGCCAGGCCTAACGACGTAATGTAAGAAAGCTGCTCACCGTTCCAATCGCTGACCTGGCGAATGAGGACGGTTTGACCGGGTTCGACCTCCGCGAGCGGTTGGTAAGTGCCTGCCGGCAAAGTGCCGTCTTTGGCCGGAATAGGGTGACCGTGGGGATCAAACTGAGGCCTGCCCAGCATAGCTTCCAGCCGGTCGGCCAAGCGCTCGGAGATGGCGTGCTCGATGTGACAGGCTTCGTCGTGGACTTCGTCGATGCCGTAGCCGGCCATCTGCACCAGGAAGGTCTCGATCAAACGATGTTTGCGCAGGACATTCACGGCAATGTGCTCGCCCTCTGGCGTCAGTTTAGCCCCTTCCCGCCACTCATGGATAAGGTAACCCTGTTGGGCCAGCCGCTTGAGCCGCTCGGAGACGCTGGGCGGACTGATGCCGAGCATGTCAGCAATGACTTTCGTTGAAGCGTGGCTGGCATGACGGGTGAGGCGGTAGACCGTGATCAGGTACATCTCGGTCGATTCGGTTTGAGTGCGTTCTTCAGGCTTAAATTGATGGGCCACAGTGGTTAGCAAGCTCCGCTAAGTTAAGCTATTCTAGTGTACGCTGGAGCCTGTGTCAAAACGAAGCGAAGGGAGCCTTGTCTTTTAGAAAGTCGTCGGGTAGAATCTGACCAGCAAGCCAAGTCTCAACCGGGCCCGGAGGTGATTTGCTGGTGGCTGTCCAATCGATTGCTCGCCAAAAACGTGGCACGCTGGCCTCGGCGTTGGTCATTACTCGCCGGGAACTGCGTGACAGCTTACGCGATTGGCGCATTGTTACGCCGATTGTAGTCTTAACCCTCATCTTTCCCTTTCTCATGGATTTTACCTCGCGCTGGGCGACGAACTGGGTGTCTCAGTTCACCGACCCCATTTTGGTCGAGCGGATCAATCCCTTCCTGTTGATGATCGTCGGCTTTTTCCCCATCTCCTTTTCGCTGATCATCGCCCTCGAGTCATTTGTGGGCGAAAAAGAGCGCAACAGTATCGAGCCGATCCTCTCCATGCCGCTCACCGATCTGGAGCTATACCTGGGCAAAATGCTGTCGTCGCTGCTGCTGCCCCTCTTCGCCAGCTATCTGGGCATCTCGGTTTTCCTGGTTAGCCGCTTCTTCACCTCTCCCCCGTGGATACCTCCTTTGGAGTTGACGGTCTTGATGTTTTTGCTCAACACGGCCGAGGCCCTGGTCATGGTCTCCGGGGCGGTGGTCATCTCCAGCCAGACCACCAGCGTGCGGGCGGCCAATTTGCTCGCCAGCTTCATCATCATTCCAATGGCCCTGCTGATTCAGGCTCAGAGCGTCATCATGTTTTATGCTGATTACCACGCTTTGTGGTGGATTTTAACCGGCCTGCTGGTGGTCGATCTGATTCTGATCCGGATGGGGATTCGCCTTTTTAACCGGGAAGAGATCCTGTCCCGAGAAATGGATGAGCTTCACCCCAAGGCGATCTGGCGTGACTTCAAGGGCTATTTTTTGCGTCCGCCGGCGTTGGCGCCTCGCCGTAAGTATGAAGCGCTGCCCCGCTTCAGTGTGTGGCGCATCTACCGGCAGGACATCCCCCAGTTGCTTGGCGAGCAAAAGTTGGCCTTTGGCGTAATTTTGCTCGTCACCGCCACCGCGTTGATCATTGGGGTTCTGTTTGCCCGGCGCTATCCTATTCCCGATGCTATTTTTACCCTGGACCACATCTCGGCTGAGACGTTTAACCAAGTCAGCAACATCAAATTTTTGCCAAGCATTGCTACTACTGCTATCTTTAGCAACAATCTAAGGGTGTTGATTTTAGCCGGGGTCCTGAGTGTTTTCTCGTTTGGATCGCTGCCGCTGATCTTGAACTTGATCAATATGGGGCTGGTTGGTTTTCTTATTGCCCAGGTAGCTCAGGTCGGTCACAATCCGTGGCTCTTTGTTGCGGCCTTTGTTCTACCCCACGGCTGGTTGGAGATTCCGGCCATTTTGATTGGAATGACCTTTGCCCTACGCATTGGGGCGGCGCTCATCTCTCCCCCCTACGGCCTGGACATTGGCCAATCACTGCTGTTGACCGTGGCTAACTTCATCAAGATTATGATTTTTTTAGTTGGACCGATGCTTCTGGCCGCAGCCTTTATTGAAGCGAATATCACCCCCCAAGTTGTGCTGGCTGTGTACGGCCATTGAGAGAAGAGGGTTATGAAAATCCGCATCCTGACCGCTGACGATGTCCGCCGTGCCCTGCCGATGCCCGAGGCAATCTCGGTCATGCGGCGTGCTTTTGGCCAGTTATCGGCCAACCAGGCTGAGATGCCGCTCCGAACCCGGCTGCATACCGACCGCGGCCTGGTCCTGCTGATGCCCGCATTTCTGCACCAAAGCCGGGAGCTGGCCTTCAAAATGGTCTCAATTTGGAGCGACAATCCCGGCCGGGGGCTGCCCGCCGTCATCGCCCTGGTGACCATCCTCGATCCGGACACCGGCCAGCCCAAAGCTTTAATCAACGGTGAGGCGCTGACCGCGCTCCGGACCGGGGCCGGGGGTGGCCTGGCGGCGGATCTCCTGGCCAGACCGGAGGCTAAGGTGGTGACCGTCTTTGGAGCCGGGGTACAGGCCCGGGCCCAACTGGCCGCGGTCTGCGTCGTGCGGCCGGTCGAGGAGGTGCGGGTGGTGGGACGGTCACCGGCCTCGCTGGAAGTCTTTGCCGCGGAGGTCTCAAGCTGGCCCGGTGGCTATCGGGTCGTGCTGCCGGACTCACCTGATCAGGCGGTCCAGGGCGCGGATATCGTCATTACCGCCACCACTTCAACCACGCCGGTCTTTGATGGGCGGCAACTGTCACCGGGCACGCACGTCACCGCTGTCGGTTCATACGCCCCAACAATGCAAGAGGTCGATGAGGAGACGGTGCGCCGCTCAAAAGTGGTGGTTGACTCGCTGCAGGCCTGTCTGGCTGAGGCCGGTGATTTAATTGTGCCGCTGGAGAAAAATTTGATCACGAAGCTGGATATTCATGGGGAGTTAGGCTCGATTGTCAACGGTAGTTTGCCGGGACGCGAGTCACCCGAAGAGATCACTTTTTTCAAGTCGGTGGGCTTGGCCGTGCAAGATGCGGCCGCCGCGGGTGCCGTGTTCGAGGCGGCTGAAGCCCAAGGCTTGGGCACCCTGGCCGAGTTATAAGGCCGCTAAGCCTCACTTCTTTTTCCACATCGAAAACATAATCACCACCGATCGCGGTTTCACCCGGTAGATGGTCTGGGCCGGGATAGCAATGGAGTCGTCGTGATCGATAAAGATGTCGTGTGGCGAAGGCCGGCTGGTATCAATCACCAGCCACCAAACCTGCTGGTGCGGCGCGGCCGGTAGGTAAAATATTTCGAACTTGTCGCTGGCGTTGAACATGCCTAAGACATCGACATCATCCTGCTCCGCGCCGGTCTCCTTAGCCGAACCGTCCATCGTCAGCATCAGACAGCGGCCCTCGGGTGACCAGGTGGCCTCTTGCCCATTAGGGTCGTACCACTGGATGTCTCTAAAATTGTCTTTGTCGACGTCCCGGCCGGTGAGAAAGCTGGTGCGGCGAAAAACAGGATGGGCTTTACGCAGAGCGATAACCTGTTTGGTAAAGCGATAAACATCGGCGTGCTGCTTGAGTAAGTTCCAGTTGTACCAGGAAATCTCGTTATGTTGGCAGTAAGCATTGTTGTTGCCTTGTTGCGTCCGCCGAAACTCATCGCCGCCGTTAATCATCGGCGTGCCCTGCGAGAGCATCAGCGTAACCAAAAAGTTCTTGATCTGGCGATTGCGCAGTTTCTCGGTTTCTTGATCGCTGGTTGTGCCCTCGATACCGTGATTGTAGCTGATGTTGTGGTTGTGACCGTCTTGATTGTTTTCACTGTTGGCCAGATTATGCTTTTCGTTGTAGCTCACCAGGTCGTTGAGGGTAAAGCCATCGTGGGCCGCCACAAAATTAATGCTGTGGTTGGGGCAGCGACCATCGTGATAATACAAGTCGGCGCTGCCGGCAAAGCGGGTGGAGAGGTTGCTAATCTTGCCCGGATCGCTCCGCCAGAATTCGCGCACCTGATCGCGGAATTTATCGTTCCATTCGGCCCACCGCCCGCCGGGAAAATTACCGACCAGGTAGCCACCCATGTCCCACGGTTCGGCGATAATTTTGGTGTGGCGCAGGACCGGATCTTCAGCAATCCGGCGCGTGAGCGGTGGTTCGGCCGGAATATTGCCTTCCTCATCTCGGCAGAGGATGACCGCCAAGTCAAAGCGGAAGCCGTCGACGTGCATCTCCTGAACCCAATAGCGCAGGCAATCGATGATAAAATCCTGAACAACCGGGTGGTTACAGTTGACGGTATTGCCTACTCCGGAAAAATTTCTGTAGAAGCGCCGATCTTCTTCTAAAATATAGTAGATCGAATTGTCCAGGCCGCGGAAATGCAGGGTTGGCCCCAACTGGTTATTCTCAACGGTGTGGTTAAAAACCACGTCCAAAATTATTTCTAAGCCGGCCCGGTGTAACTCGCGGACCATCTCTTTAAAGGCGACTACCTGTTCACCTTTTTTAGTGGGCAGGTGACTGTAAGCGTTGTGGGGGGCAAAGAAGCTAAGCGTGTTGTAACCCCAGTAATTGATCAGGCGCTCGCCGGTCAGCGGGTTGCGGCGATCGAATTCGTACTCGTTAAATTGATGGATCGGCAGCAGTTCGATGGCTGTTACGCCCAGGTCTAAAAAATAGGGAATCTGCTCGATCACGCCGTGATAGGTCCCCGGGTATTTGGCCTTAGCGCTTGGATGGCAAGTTAAACTGCGGATATGGGTTTCGTAGATAATGGTTTCGCTCAGAGGCCGGTTAAGGGGGCGATCGCCTTTCCAGTCGAAGTCATCGTCGCCGTAGGCAATACACTTAGGTATACTGGCGAAGTCAGCGGGTTGCTGAGAAAAAGAGAGATCTTTTCGGGAGGAGCGCCGGCTATAGCCCATGGCCTCCCGGAGATCATACCTGCCCTCACCGGTGATGGCTCGGGCATAAGGATCAAGCAGGGCTCGGTTGAAGTTAAAGCGATGCCCTTGGCTTGGCTCGTAAGGGCCATCGACCTGATACAGATAAAGCTGCCCATGTTTGAGGCCGGCTACATGCACGTGCCAAATATCGCCGGTCCGGTGGACCAGTTCGATGGTGTAGCTGGGTTGCTGATCGGTTGGCTTGCGAAAAAGCAAGAGCCGAACTCGGGTGGCGTGCCGGCTAAAAATAGAAAAGTTGACGCCGTTCTGAGTAACGGTACTACCTAGCGGCATAGGCCGTCCGGCTGTGATTTTGTTTCTTAAGGCCATAGTTCTTGCCTGGTGACAGAGATGCTG
>CALMIS010000268.1 GCA_937864185.1 uncultured Chloroflexota bacterium | reverse complement strand
TGGATGAGTCCCGAACCGATCACCGTCACGCCTGATACCTGTGTCAGCGAGGCTAAAACGCTTCTTGACGATTATCATATTCGCCGCTTGCCGGTGGTTGACCACGAAGGCCATCTGATCGGGATTGTGACGCGAGGCGATATTCGGGCGGCGCTCCCCTCCGAGGCCGAGTCTCTGGGCGAGTGGGAACTGAACTACTTGGTGCCCCGGATCACGGTCAAACACGTGATGACCCCCAACCCCGTCACCGCCTACACCACGGACACGATTGTCTGGGCCGCCACCCTGATGCTGCAACACAAGATTAGCGGCTTACCGGTCGTCACCCCGGCCGACCGTCAACTGGTCGGGATCATTACCGAGTCCGATATCTTTGATTTGGTGGTCCAAAGTTGGGAGACGGAGGTAAGCCACCATGCCAAATGAACGCCGACCCGGGGTAGGGGCGTAAAATCTTACGCCCCTGCCCCCTGTCGAACGCCTGTTAATTTATCTAGGCCAAAGACTCCCTGACTGCCTGGTGTGTTGGGGGAGTTTTTATTTTAGACTAAGATATAATCCGCTTTGACCTCAAAACTCATTGGAGAGACATCGATGTGGATCTTTCTCACTCTAATCGTCTGCCTGGTACTGGCGCTCGCCATTTACGATCTCAGTCAGCGTCGTCACTCCCTTCTGCACAATTTTCCGGTTATCGGCCATTTTAGGTATTGGTTGGAGGCGGTTGGACCCGAACTGCGGCAGTATATTGTGACCAGCAATGACCAGGAGCGTCCTTTCAGTCGAAACCAGCGTCGTTGGGTTTACGCTTCATCTAAGCGGGAAAATAACTACTTTGCCTTCGGTTCAGATAACGATCTCGAGCTTGAGCCGAACTATCTGATCATTAAACACAGCGCTTTCCCCTTGCCCGACCCGCAGCCCGGTCAGCCCGGTTACGATCCGGCCTATCCTCTGCCGTGCGCTAAGGTGCTGGGCGCTCACCGGCAGCGAGCCCGGCAGTTTCGGCCGGCTTCGGTTGTCAATTTATCGGCTATGAGTTACGGCTCGCTGAGTGCCGCAGCAGTCGAAGCCTTGAATCGAGGCTGTAAACTGGCCGGCTGTCTCCATAACACCGGCGAGGGCGGCCTTTCGCCCCACCACTTGCACGGCGGTGATTTAATCTGGCAGCTTGGGACAAGCTACTTTGGCTGTCGTGAGCTGAATGGGCGCTTTAGCTGGCCAAAGCTGGTCGATACGGTCCAGGCCCATTCCCAGATTAAAGCCATTGAGATCAAGTTAAGTCAAGGCGCTAAACCCGGTTTAGGCGGGATCCTACCGGCTGCTAAAGTTACGCCTGAAATTGCTGCCATTCGATCGGTTCCGCCGGACCAGGATTGTATCAGCCCTTCGGCCCACTCGATGTTTCACGATGTGGACAGCTTGCTTGATTTTGTTGAGGCCGTAGCCGAGGCTACTGGCCTGCCAGTCGGCCTCAAATCGGCGGTCGGCGAGATGTCTTTCTGGCGTGACCTGGCCCGGCAGATGGCGGCGACCGAACGAGCCGTGGATTTCATTAGCATCGATGGTGGCGAGGGCGGCACCGGCAGCGCTCCGCTGGTCTTTGCCGATCACGTGGCCCTGCCCTTCAAGCTGGCCTTTAGTCGTGTCTTTCAGGTTTTGGCCGAATATAAAGTTCACGATCAGGTCGTATTGATCGGTTCCGGCAAGCTGGGGTTGCCCGAAACGGCCCTGTTTGCCTTTGGCCTGGGCTGCGATTTGGTCGCCGTCGCTCGCGAGGCTATGCTCTCTATTGGTTGCATTCAGGCCCAGCGTTGCCATACCGGCCATTGCCCGGCCGGTGTGGCAACCCAGAATCGCTGGCTGGCCCGGGGCCTCGATCCGGCCTTAAAGTCGGTGCGGCTGGCCAATTACATGATCACGCTCCGTAAGGAGTTAACCCGGCTCAGCCACGCCTGCGGGGTACCCCATCCCGCTCTGGTGACGACCGGTCACTTTGAGATCTTGGATGGCTGGTACAGTTCGGCCACCATTGAGGATCTCTTTGGCTATCCCTTTGGCTTGGGCTTGCCATCTCTGGCCGACCGGCACGAGATTGAGGCGATTATGGTGGGCAGTAAACTTTCTGGGGAGAGGAGGATAAGCAGATGAAGGTTCGACCCTCACCCATTGTCGGACGCTGGTATCCCGGCGATCCGGATGTTTTAGTGGCCGACCTTGATCGTTACTTGGGTCAGGTCGATCGCCAGCCGCCGCCCGGCAAGGTTTGGGGCGTGGTGGCCCCGCACGCCGGTTATCGCTATTCCGGGCCGGTGGCCGCCTACGCTTTTGAATGCTTGCGCAACCTGCGGCCCGATCTGGTAGTGGTGGTTTCGCCGCTGCACCAGGCCCACGGCGATCCCATTTTGACCACGCCCTACCAGTTTTATGAGACCCCTCTGGGGCAAGTGCCGGTTGACCAGGCCGCGCTTAATCAACTCAACCGGATGTTGTGTGAGCAGTTGGGTTATGGCTTGGGCCTGCTTTACCGCGATCACGAACACGCCATTGAGATTGAACTGCCATTCCTGCAGTACCTGGTCGGTTCGTTTCGCCTGCTGCCGTTGATGGTGTGCGATCAATCATCCCCCGTGGCCAAAGGTCTGGGCCTCGCCCTGGCTCGGGTGCTCCGGACGCAAAAGGTCCTCTTCGTGGCCAGTTCCGACCTGTCCCATTTTTATCCCCTGCCGGTCGCCAATAACTTCGATGACGAACTGCTCAACCGGGTGGCCGCCTTTGATCCGGAGGGCGTGATCGCGGCCGACGTCGAAGGCACCGGCTTTGCTTGCGGCCGCGGCGCGATTGCCGCGGTCTTGTGGGCCACCCAGGCCTTGGGCGCCAATCGAGTCAATATCTTGCGGCACGCCACCTCCGGCGACGTCACCGGCGAATACGGCTCGGTGGTGGGCTACGGCGCGGCCGTCATCTGGCAGGCGGGTGAGGAAGAGGGGGACTCTTAGAGCCACAAGTTCGCGCCGTTCGCGAAAATTTTTTGGACGCGGATTAACGCTGATTTTCAGGATTTTTTCTTTTAATCCGCGTTCATCCGCGAAAATCCGCGTCCCAATTTTGGTTCTGGCTCGGCCAGGTTAGGAGAATCTTAATGAAGACAGTTGAACGGGTCATGATCGAGCCGGGTGTGGTCCAAGGCGAGTGGTGGCACCGGCTGGAGGACGGGCGGATTCAGTGCGATCTCTGCCCGCGTTTTTGCAAACTGCACGAAGGCCAGCGTGGCTTTTGCTTTGTCCGCCAGGCCCGCGACGGAGCGATGGTGCTGACCAGCTACGGCCGGGCCTCCGGCTTCTGTGTCGACCCCATCGAAAAGAAGCCGCTTAACCACTTCTACCCCGGCAGCGAAATCCTGTCCTTTGGCACGGCCGGCTGCAACCTGGGCTGCCGCTTCTGCCAGAACTGGGACATCTCCAAAGCGCGTCAGGTCGACACCCTCTCGGCGTGGGCCTCGCCGCAGGCCGTGGCCGAGACGGCTGCCTGTTCCGATTGTCGGAGTATTGCTTTTACTTACAACGACCCGGTTATCTTTGCCGAGTATGCCCTCGACTGCGCTATCGCCGCGCACGAGCACGGTCTCAAAACGGTGGCGGTCTCGGCCGGCTATATCACCCCCGCCGCCCGGCCGGCCTTCTTTGCCCACATCGACGCCGCCAATATCGATCTCAAAGCCTTTACCGAAGACTTCTATCACCGCCTCTGCTTTGGCGCGCTGGCCCCGGTCCTCGACACCCTGCGCTGGCTCAAGCACGAGAGCGAGGTCTGGTTTGAGATTACCACCCTGCTTATCCCCGGCCACAACGACTCGCCGGACGAGATCGCCCGCATGTGTGCTTGGTTGGTTGAGAACGTGGGGCCGGACGTGCCGCTCCACTTCAGCGCCTTCCATCCGGACTACAAAATGATGAATGTCCCGCACACCCCGCCGGCTACCCTGACCCGGGCCCGGCAGCAGGCCCTCGAGGCCGGCCTCAACTATGTCTACACCGGCAACGTCTACGATCAAGCCGGCCAATCGACCTACTGCGCCAGTTGCGGTCACCTCCTGATCGAGCGCAACTGGTACCGGCTGGGTCGCTGGCATCTGGATCGGCACGGCTGCTGCCAGTTCTGCGGGGCCAAGTTAGCCGGCCATTTTGCCCCCCAGCCCGAGCATTGGAGCGGCCAACGCCGGCGAGTGACGATCGAGGCCACCTAGGATTCAAGTCCCCGGCCTTGTGTCACTTCGAAGCGAAGCGGAGAAGTCCCTCGAATTTTCGGGAACGCGCTCGATCACTGGGAAAAATCAAGCCCGGTCGGCTCGGGGCGCCCAACCGTCTTGCCTTTTCAGCCGTCTACTTAGGGATTTCTCCGCCTGCGGCTGCGAAATGACATGCCGAAGACTCGAGTCTGAGTAGTCGTTTGAGTAATCTTGCCGTCTTTTCCAATGTCTACGGTTATTCAACCGTATTGTTCGTAGTAACCGCTTTAGCGGTCAACTTTAACGACCGTTACTACTTTAAGCCGGTAAAACACCGGTTGCCGTTTTAGAATGGC
>CALMIS010000267.1 GCA_937864185.1 uncultured Chloroflexota bacterium | reverse complement strand
TCTGGTTCCTGCCCTACGCCGTGGCCTGCGGCAACTGCTTCATCCTCAAGCCCAGCGAGAAAGTGCCCATGGCCAGCCAGAAGCTGTTTGAACTGCTGGAGATCGCCGGTTTCCCGGCCGGGGTGGTGCAACTGGTCAACGGCGGTAAGGAAACGGTCGATGCCTTGCTCGATCATCCCGCTGTCCGGGCCATCAGCTTTGTCGGCTCGACCCCGGTGGCCCGGTATATCTACAGCCGCGCCTCGGCCAACGGCAAGCGAGCCCAGTGCCAGGGCGGGGCCAAAAACCCGGTTGTGGTTATGCCCGACGCCGATATGGAGATGACCGCTAAGATTATGGCCGATTCGGCCTTTGGCTGCGCCGGGCAGCGTTGCCTGGCTGCCTCGGTGGCCGTGGCGGTAGGGGAAGCCCAGAATAGTTTTGTCGAGATGATGGCTGACGCGGCCGCCACGCGGAGCGTCGGTTACGGCCTTGACGATGGGGTCCAGATGGGGCCGGTCATCAGCCCGGAGAGCAAGGACCGGATTGAGATGCTGATTGGCAAAGGCGCCCAAGAAGGGGCCGAGGTCTTGGTCGATGGCCGACACAAAAAAGTCAACGGCTACGAAAACGGCTACTTTGTCTTCCCGACTATCCTGGACCACGTGCCCCCGCAGAGCGAGATTGCTCACACCGAAATCTTCGGCCCGGTCCTGAGCGTGATGCGGACCGACACCATCGAGCAAGCGATCGAACTGGTGAACCGGCGCGCCTACGGTAATATGGCCTGTATCTTTACCAGCAGCGGGGCGGCCGCCCGCCGCTTCCGCTATGAAGCCGATGCCGGCAACATCGGCGTCAACATCGGCGTGGCCGCGCCGATGGCCTACTTCCCCTTCAGTGGTTGGAATGAGAGCTTCTTTGGCGACCTTCACGCTCAAAGCCATCACGGGGTGGAGTTCTATACCCAAACCAAGGTCGTCGTTGAACGCTGGCCCCGCGAGTGGAGCCGGCAGTTTTAGAAAGTGAGAAAAAGAGTTCCTTATGGTTACAACAACGAAAATTCACGTTGCTAACGCCCCTTGCTCGTGGGGGACGTTGGAGTTTGAAGGCATGCAAGGCGACCGGATTGACTACCGGCAGATGCTCGACGAGTTGGTCGAAACGGGCTACACCGCGACTGAACTGGGCGACTGGGGCTTTATGCCCACGGACCCGGCTCAACTGCGCGATGAGCTGGCGCAGCGCCAGTTGGTTATGCTGGGTGCGTATGTAGGAGTCGCGTTGAAGTACCCGGACCGGCATGCGGCAGGCGAGGCCACCGCCCTCAAGATTGCCCGACTTCTGGCGGCCGTGGCCAGCGAAGCCCAACCCCCGTTCCTGGTCCTGGCCGATGATAACGGTATCGAACCGGACCGCACCCAGAAGGCCGGCCGGGTGACGCCCGATTTATATCTGTCCTCAGCGGAGTTGGCTACCTTCGCTCAGGGAGTCGAGCGCATTGCTCGGGCTGTGCGGGCAGAGACTGGCTTGCGGACCGTCTTTCATCACCACTGTGCCGGTTATGTCGAGACCCCGGCAGAGATCGGCCGCCTGCTTGACAGAACCGATCCGGATTTAGTCGGTTTGGTCTTCGATACCGGCCACTTCGCTTTCGGAGCCGGACCTGATGGCTGCCAGCAGGTCTTGGCCGGCCTCAACCAGTTTGCGGAGCGGATCTGGTACGTCCATTTCAAAGACTGCCAGCCCGAGGTCGCCCGGCGCTCGCGGGATGAGGCGTGGGACTATTTTACCGCCCTCAAGCACGGCGTCTTCTGCGAGTTGGGGCAAGGCTGCGTCGATTTTGCGGCTGTACGCGATTGGCTGGTCCAGCATAATTATCAAGGCTGGCTGACGGTTGAGCAGGACGTACTGCCGGGTATGGGGGCGCCAAAAGAGAGCGCCCGGCGCAATCGGGAGTATTTAAGGCAAATTGGCTTGTAGGGATTTAGCGCGGAAAGGCTGGCCGGTTACTCCAGCCCTAATTGCGGCAAATTTTGCTCCGGCCCGCGCCACTCATCGATGGCGGCTTGGATGAGGTTGCGGGCCGGCTCGTCCGCGATCTCATCCAGCCGGCCGTAAGTCACGCCGGTCACGACAATTTCAAGGTTACCGCTGGGGTGGCTGCGCAAGCGGATGGTTTGCTGCCGGAGCGGATCCTCCGCCGGGAGACTGGCCAGCCGGCGCTGCACGATCTGGTCGATGACCTCGACGAAGGTACGAGGGGCGTGACCGGGAACGGTGGGCATCCGGACCAATAGTTTGCCGGTGATATCGCAGATTTTTTGGGCTATACTTTCCCAAGCCCGAGTTTCTTTGGAGAGGTTAGGCAACGCTTCCAGGTGATGGTTGGCCCGGTTCTGGACCAGGGTTTGAGTTTCACCCCCGTTTAGAGAGAGGTAGATATACCAACGGCGCTGAAGTTGCTCTTGGGCGCTAAAGGTGCCGGGCTGCGGCTGCTCTTCATAATCCAAATAGACCTTATCGATCTGCTGAAATGGAGCGAAGCGGGTGTGCCGTTCGAGGCCCAGAAAATTTGTTACAAAGTAGAGCTGCTGGTGCGATTGGTCAAACACGATGGTGGAACGGGTGTTTAAAAACAGCAGGCCGGTGCCCAGATAAAAGACCGCCAGCATAACCGGCCCTAAGCTCAATCCTACGTACGCGGTGACCAGAAGGGTGACCAGCGCCAAGCCCAGCGCCAGCAAACCAAACAACCGCAGCCGGTTGGGTCGAGCTAAAACCAGGCGCCCCGGCGTATCCTCGAGGATAATTTGATCGGGTGGAATAAAAGGATTAAACATACCACATTGGGAGACTGGAGAGTGTTTGGGCATAGCCTCTCATCGCCCAATCTCCTCATCTCCCGGTCAAGCTCATTAGCCTATTTCTTAGGTTTCGTCCCGTTCTACCCACTTGGGCAAGGCAGGCGGTTCATAGTTTTCAAATAAGCGAAGGAGACGGGCCGGGTTACGCTCCACCAGCACCATCGAGCGGTGCTCAGCCCGAATAAAACCTTCATTGGCGCTGTGATTGAACAGGTTAAGCAACGGATCGTAAAAATTTTCAACATTCAGTAAGCCGCAGGGTTTACGATGATATCCTAACTGAGCCCAGGTTAAGATCTCGCAGAACTCTTCAAAAGTGCCAAAGCCTCCGGGGAGAGCGATGAACCCATCGGCCAGATCGGCCATCAGGGCCTTGCGTTCGTGCATAGAGCCGACCACGTGCAACTCGGTTAAGCCGTGATGAGCAATCTCTTTCTCAACCAGGGCCCTGGGCATAACGCCAATCACCTGACCGCCTTGCTCTAGCACAGCATCGGCCAGAGCTCCCATCAGCCCCACTTTGCCTCCACCGTAGACTAGACCCAGGCCCCGTTCAACCAGGGCCTGACCCGTGCGCTTGGCTGTTGTGACATAGGCCGGTTTTGTGCCGAAGTTCGATCCACAGAAGACGCAGATGAATTTCATGACCTCTCCTTTTGCGGAAACCTTGCGAGTGTGACGTTTTCTTCATCATGTTAGTCGTATTTGGCAATCTTAGGAAGTTTGGCTTGTGAATTTTGGAACTACCCGGCTTGCCGTTGAGCCGTGGGCGGGGTTGGCGCTTTGCGAGCTAGGTAAGCCACCCACTCGCCCGCATCTTCTACCGGTAAGCCGTCCCAGTCCGGGTAGATCTCAACCGCCTCAAATCCGGCTTGATTGAGCATCGCCACCATCCGCTCAATCGAGTAAGTCTGATCGCTGATCTGGATCTCGGAGAGTTCACCGGTTTCCAGATGAACGATTTGATAGCGCTCCAGTGACGCTTCTTGCTCCGGAAACCAAAAGCGCTCGCCGAGATGCAAGTACGGCCTGTCGTCCCACAGGCCGGAGTCATCGGTAAACCACCACGAACTGTCCGTTTTATCGACCCGGTCGGCGTTGAGTAGCTCCAGACACAAAAGCGCGCCGGGCCGGAGCGCCTGAGCGATCTGGGTTAAGACGGCTTGGGCCTCGTCGGGGGGAAAAACGGCCAGTTGGCCATAGAGCAAAATCGCCGCATCGAAAGCGGCGCCGGCAAAGTCCATGCGGCGAATGTCTTCTTCAACGAAGGTGCAGCGATCGGTTACGCCCGCCGTCAACGCCAGATCCGCGGCGTAAGCGATCGAGACCGGCGCAAAATCGACCCCGGTGACGCGGCAGCCACGTCTGGCAAATTCAACCGCAAACAGCCCGGGGCCGCAGGTCACATCAAAAAGGTGCCGGCCAGGCTGTAAGCGCAGCTTGTCTTGGAGCCAGGCGATTTGGGCTGCGCGCTCATCCGCCGGGCGCGAGGCGGCACCGTGGCTCTCGTCAAGATGCTGCTGCAAAATACGCTCAGAGAAGTCTGGGTCTATCCAGAACATATCGCTGTTCCGGGAGAACGGCTCCGGCCGCGGCGGACGCTGGTAGATCTTCCACAGGGCTTTACTCAAACGGGCTTTAGAATCTTCTTGAGTCATTGTTTTTCACCCCGGCAGAAGCGATCAACTTCTGACACGTGATTACCGACGACTGATTGCCGACGACCGTTTACCGGATTTCTTCCAGAGGTTCTTTGGCATTGATGGCGCTCGTCTGGGTATATTCAAATTTCGGGCCGCCACTCGGGGCAGCCCAGCGCACGCCGTTGGCGATGATGTGCTGGACTTCCTTCTGGTGAAAGATGGGATAGGTCTCGTGGCCGGGCCGGAAATAAAAAATCTTCCCGCGACCGCGATGAAAGCAACAGCCGCTCCGAAAAACCTCGCCCCCTTGGAACCAACTGATAAAGACCAGTTCATCCGGCTCGGGGATGTCGAAAAATTCGCCGTACATTTCGGCCTGCGGAATTTCGATGTAGGCGGGCAGTCCGGCAGCAATGGGGTGAGCGGGGTTGACCACCCAGATGCGTTCACGTTCGTCAGCTACGCGCCAGCGCAGGCTGCACGTGGTGCCCATCAGCCGCTTAAAAATTTTGGAAAAGTGGCCGGAGTGGAGCACGACTAGCCCCATGCCTTCCAAGACTCGCTGCTGGACGCGATCAACAATTTCGTCGTTGACCTCCCGGTGAGCCATGTGGCCCCACCAGATCAGGACGTCAGTATTCGCTAGGACTGCTTCAGACAGGCCATGCTCCGGCTCGTCCAGCGTGGCGGTGCGGGTCTGCAGTCCCTGTCCTTGGAGAGAGGCGGCGATGACCGTATGAATGCCGTCGGGATAAATCTGTTTCACCGCTTCTTTGACTTTTTCGTGCCGGAATTCGTTCCAGACTGTAACTTGAATATCGCTCATCTGCGTTGCTCCTCGAAAAATAATTTTATGGGGTGGCCCCAGTTTGTCCCGAGCCCTCTCGGCTGCCTAGCCCACGCGGGCCTGGGCGAATCGCCAGACTCAATTAGACTGGAGACATGTTAACCGGAGCGATAGGGGAGTCAAGAATTTGGCCTGGGGAGGAGGGTGAGTGAGCGAAATAAAGCGAGAGCAGGTTGGTTAGCCTAGGCGCGCTCGGCTGAAGGCTGAAGCGGGGACCTTTCACCGTCGGTGACCGGCAGCGTAATCTTAAAGGAACTGCCTTGACCATACTCGCTTGTAACCGAGATGGTCCCGCCGTGCCCTTCGATAATTTCTCGGCTGGTGAAGAGACCAAAGCCGGAGCCCTGTTGTTTAGTGGTGAACAACGGATCGAAGATGTGCTCTAGGTGTTCGGAGAGGATGCCAACGCCGGTATCGTTGATTTCGATGGAAATGGCCGGCTGGGATGGATTACCGTTGAACTGAGCTGTAGTTAGCGTGGTCCGCACGCTTAAAGTACCGCCCTGATCCTGCATGGCCTCAATCGCGTTAAGAATTAGATTCAGTAGGACCTGCTTAAGATGATCGGGATTGGCGGTAATCGACGGCAGGTCAGTCGCCAGATGACGTTCAACTTCAACTTTGGTTTCCTGAGTCTTTTTGTCAACCAGAAGCAGCACGCTTTCCAAAACAGCGTGTAAATCAACCGCTTGTCGATCAGTTTGGGCGCGATAAAAGCTCTCTAACGTATCCGCCTCCAACAACTGCCCCTGACTGGCAGAGCGGTAAATGGTGCGCATCCGCCGGACGATGGCCGAGATGCGCATGATTTCACTGCGCACAATGCCCAGGAAGTATTGGTACTTATCGGGCCGTTGCAGCCCTCTTATTTCCTCATCAAGCAGCCCCAAAAAGCCCTGGACAGCTTGCAGCGGGTTGTTAATCTCATGGCCAATCGAGGCGGTCAAGCGACCCAAGGCGGCCATCTTCTCGATCCGAATCAGCTCCTCCTGTGACTGCTGAAGCTGGCGGTACTGTTCGCGCTGGGCCTCATAGAGCCTGGCGTTCTCTAAAGCCACCTGCCGAACCTGAGCAGTGCGCTCCTCAACCCGGCGCTCAAGGGTGACGTTGGCCAGGTGTAAAGCATCAAGCAGTTGTTTCCGCTCGGTGATGTCTTCAATGATCACGGCGGCAAAGCTGGTAGTCGCTCGCTCTTTTGAGCCGGCGATGGGCCGTAGCGTCACTTTTATATAGCGCTGCAGGATTTTGTCTTCAAGTTCTTTTTCCAGGAATAAGTTTTGAATTAAGAGAGATTTGGCTTGGTTCAGCATAGCCACCAACGAGCAGGCTGGCTCGGCACAGTGGGGATGCAGCAAGTGGTGAAGCTCTTGCCCGCGTACGTTTTTGACTTGAGTTAAGCCCCAATGTTCAACCGTGCGGTTGGCGCGGATAACGCGCATATCGGCATCAAGCAGGCAGACGACTTGCGGTAGGGCATCAACGGTGGCTTCCCACTCCTGCTTGGCCTGTTCAATTTGAACTAAACTAACCCCGGTTCCATCCATAGAAAGTTCCTCAGAAAATTAAAGTACGGGTAGATTTAGATCGGATTGTTAAGATTACTATAACAGCGGCTGCTGTTCCAGCAGGGCAGCCAGGTCATCGACCGGTAAGGGGTGGCTCACATAGTAGCCCTGGATCTCATCACAGCCTTGCTGGCGCAGAAAATCCAGTTGGGCTCGCGTCTCCACCCCTTCGGCCACGACCCGTAATTTCAGGCTGTGTCCAATCGCGATGATGGCTCGGGCAATCGCACAATTGCTCTCGTCGTGCGGCACGTTTTCCAAGAATGACCGGTCAATCTTAAAAGTATTGAGCGGCAGGCTCCGCAGTCTATCCAGGGAGGAGTAACCCGTGCCAAAATCATCGATCGAGATATGAATGCCGATCGCGCTCAGCTTGTTCAGATCGGTGCGGCTGTCGGCAGGACTCTTGGGCAAAGCGTCTTCGGTGACTTCCAGTTCCAGGTATTGCGGTTCGAGTTTGGTTTGGGCCAGAATCTGTTCAATCACACGTTGCATGTTTTCCTGGCGGAGTTGGCGGGTTGAGACGTTAACCGCCAGCCGCAGCCTATCGTGTCCGGCCAGTCGCCATTCTTGGACCTGGGCACAGGCCTCATGCATTAACCACTCGCTGATGGGCACGAGCAGCCCCGTTTCTTCAGCCAGAGGCAGAAAGCTATCAGGCGTGAGCAGGCCACGGTTGGGGTGTCGCCAGCGGAGCAGCGCCTCGACGGTCGTAATGCATCCATCGGCCAGGGCAATAATGGGCTGGTAAAACACTTCAAATTCTTTTCGCTCAACAGCCTGCCGCAGATCGGCTTCTAACTTGAGCCGGGCCAGGGTATGGGCGTGCATCTCCTGATCAAAAATAACATAGCGGCCTTTACCCTGGGCTTTGGCGTGGTACATCGCCGTGTCGGCATCGCGCAGCAGCTCTTCAGGGCGTTCGTAATTGGCCGGGCCAACGACGATGCCGATGCTCGTGCCCGTCACGACTTCGTGCCCCCCCAGATCAACGGGAGCGGCCAGGCGGGCTGAAATGTCGGTCGCTACTCGAATAGCATCGCCAATGTCGCCAATATCGTCGAGCAAAATGGTGAACTCATCACCACCCAGCCGGGCGATGGTATCATTGGCTCGTAAGCGCTGGCGGAGCCGCTGCGCGACGGTAGTCAGCAGGGCGTCACCGGCCAGATGGCCCAGACTATCATTGATGACTTTGAACCGGTCTAGATCCAAGTAGAGGAGACCAAAGTGGTAGCCCCGCCGCCGTTTGGCTTGAGCCAGGGCATAATCTAAGCGATCGAGGAACAGAATGCGGTTGGGTAGACCGGTCAAGGCATCGTGCAGGGCATCGTGCCGAAGTTGGTGCTCAACTTCCTGGCGGCGGGCAATCTCCTGCTGCAACTGTTGGTTCTGCTGGTGCAGGCTCTGCTGCAATTCACGAATGGTCAAGTGGGCGTTGACGCGGGCGATAACTTCTAACTGCTGCAATGGCTTGGTGATGTAATCGACCGCGCCGGCCTCAAAACCCTTCATTTTGCTGTTCAGGTCGGCCAAAGCGGTCAAAAAAATAACGGGAATGTCGTGGGTAGCCGGGTTGGCTTTAAGGCGGCGGCAGATTTCATAGCCGTCAATCGTGGGCATCATCACATCGAGTAGAATGATATCGGGTTGATCCTCCTGCGCCGACTCCAAGGCTCGCTCGCCACTTTCGGCCACCAGCACGGTGAAACCCATCCGGCCTAGATAGGCCGACAGCAGTTCCAGGTTAATGGGTTTATCATCGACGACAAGGATTTTGTGGTTTTTGGAGTCGATCCAGGTTAGTGAAATCGGTTCGTTCAGTGGGCGCATGGTACGTATCGTTTCTGGGATTGAAGCAAGGTTAATTCTGAGTCAATTATCGACAGAACTCGTTAACTCCTTGAGTTAGCTTGTTAAACTGAGGCTTTACACTCAATCTTACCAGACCTAGGGCGAATTTGTCACGTTGCGAAGTGAATTATAACCGGTTTCTGATATATTTTGAGGTTAGTAAATTATTCCTATTCTAGTTTAGCCGCAAGGTTGAGCTGTGTGGGGGAAAGGCAGCCTCAAAACAGGTATCGATTTGACCTTGACTGGCGAGAGGGCCCGGGCAGGAGAGGTAGATAGTGCTGCTTAAAAGACCAACGATGCTCAGGCTCAAACCCAGCCGCAGCAGCCTACTGGTCCAATTGACGGCAGAAGGCGGGTAGAGCAGCCGTCTGAGCCGAGCTTCGGTCAAGTTGAAGGGCGTGCAGACCGCCGGACCAGAGAGAGCGGGCTCAAGACCGGCCTGCTTTCTCCCGCGGCGGAGAAGCTTTTGCAGTGCGCTCAGCAGCGGGAGGTCATCGCCACAGTGGGCAATAGCCTGCCGGTCAGCCACCACTTCCTGCTCCAACTCGGCCAGCCGAGCCAGATCGGCGATTAAAGGTATGAAAAAAAAGGCCGATTTCAAGGCCCGGCTGATGAGCAGCCGCAGCGGGTCACGCTGCCGGAGGTGATGGGCTTCATGAGCCAGGACCGCGCCAAGTTCATCATCAGTCAGCAGGTCGAGAAGGCCGGCGGTTAGCCAGAGGCGCGGTCGCCAAAATCCCAGGCAGAAGGCGTGGGGGCTGGTCAGGTTAAGAAAAACGATATCGGTCCGGGTGAGCGCGTGAGGCCGGAGCAGGGCCAGCAGCCACTCGGGCGGGGTTTGCTGCAACGGCCAAAAAATTCGAGCCAGGCGGGAGGTAGCGCTCATCTGACGGGCGAGACTCAGAACAGCGCCACCGACCGCAAGCCCGATGGTTAGCGGAACCACAACTTGCCATGAAAGTAAGGGGTTAAGCGCAAACCTCGTTAAGCCGCCTTGACAGACCTGCCACAAGCTGTCGAGCCAGGCCAGAACATAGCTCCAACTAACATAAAAACCCAGGCTCAACAGGGTGGTCGAGAGCGCCACCAGCAGCCAGAAGGCGGGCGTTGGAGGGGGCTGCCGTTCACTCATCTGCTTGTTTGCGCTTTTCAATCAGCCGAGAAATGTCCTCGAGCAGACTCTCATCGATCTCCTCGGCGGTTTCAATCATCTGCGCCAGGGCGATCTGGCGAAATTCGCTGCCAAACATGCCGCGTACCATTTTGTCAAAGACGGTAGCCAGCAGCTCCTCGCGAGACGTGGCGCCGGCATAGGTAAAAGCCCGACCGGCCTTTCGGCGACGGAGGATGCCTTTATCAACCAGCCGGTTGAGGACGGTCATGGTGGTCTTGTAGTTGTGTTGCCCACCCAGATGATCGATCACGTCCTGCACAGTCGGCTGATCGAGGGTCCAGACCGCCTCCATCAGTTTGGCTTCCAACTCACCAAAGATTTGGGTCAGCCCTTGTTCATCGAGCTTAAAAGATTGAATAGACGGTTTTTGGGCCATGATCTCCACGCTTCCAACTTCCTACAGATTGTAAGAAGAGGTCGACCGGCTGTCAAATCTGATCCGATCGGCTTTCTCACCTGGCGTAAAGATGCTCGCGGATAAGCAGCGCGGCCGTGGCCCCTTCACCGGACGCAGCGGCCACTTGTTTGGTGGCCCCGGCCCGGACATCGCCGGCCGCAAAGACACCGGGCAGGCTGGTTTCCAGCAGCTCGGGGACAAAACCTTCCGACCGGCTCCAATCGGTCCGGTGATCGAGTTGGTGACCGGTCAAGATAAAGCCGTTATCGTCAAGAACGACCCCGCTCCCTTTTAAGAATTCGGTGTTGGGTTTGTGGCCGATGAAAACGAACAGCCCATCAGGGGTCAACTCCTCTACCTGCCCGGTGGTGCGATTGCGGACGTGGACCTTGGTTAATCGTCCGTTTTCACTGGTGAGTTTGGTCACTTCCGCATTGTAATGAAGGGTGACGGCCTCTTTTTCCTCAACTTTATCGGCCAGCACCGGCGAGACCCGGAGCTTATCGCCGCGCACTAGAATATCGACCTGCTTAGCGAACCGCAGCAACGCCAGCGACTCTTCCGCGGCGCTATAACCACCACCCACCACGACGACGTGCTTATCCTTATAAAACGGGCCGTCGCAAGTGGAGCAAAAGTGGATGCCGGCCCCAATCAGGTCCTCTTCGCCTTCAACGCCCAGATGGCGGTAGTCGGCCCCGGTGGCGATAAGCACGGCTGTGCTGCCGTATTCGTGCCCGTCGCCGGTTTTGATCCAGAGACAATCGCCGTCGTGGCGTAGGCCGGTCACCGTTTGTGCTTGCAAGAACTCAACCCCAAAGCGAGTCGCTTGCTCCACGACTCGATCGGCCCAGTTGCGACCGCTGATACCTTCCGGAAAACCGGGATAGTTCTCCAGCGCTTCGGTAGTGGCGGCCTGCCCACCTAAGGCCCCTTCATCGATGACCATGACTTTGAAGCCATCACGCGCCGCATAGATGGCAGCCGTTAAGCCGGCCGGTCCGGCCCCGATTACGGTCAGATCGTGGAAGTCGTGCGGGTCACGCGTCGCCAGGCCGAGCTTTTGGGCCAGTTCGGCGTTTGACGGCTCGACCAGAAAAGTATCATCCTCAAAGACAATGGTTGGAATGATGCGCTTGCCCCCGTTGAGCTTTTCCACATAACTTTGCGCGTCCGGGTCCTTTTCAATATCGACCCAGTCGTAAGTGATCTGCTGCTCGCTCAAAAAGCGCTTGCTGCGCCGGCAGTCCGGGCACCAGTAAGCTCCGTATACGGTTAGATTTTTAGCCATGTTCTTCTCCTAACCTGGTTTTGGCCAGCTCTAAGAAACTTGATGGGTGAACTTTTTATGTAGGGTAAAATTTGCCTATTATGTTGCGGCTACAGCTTCAAGCCCTTCGGCATCAAGGACCTCAATCCGCTTGCGACCGATATCGAGCAACCCTTTAGCCTTAAAATCATTCAGCGCTTGGGTGGCCGTTTCGCGGTAGGTGCCGATGGCGTCGGCCAAGTCTTGGTGAGTATAGCCGTAAATGATATCGCCTTGTTCACGGCGCAAGCGCAGGATAAGGGCGGCCAGCCGGCTGGGGATACTGCGAAAAGCGATCTCTTCAAGCTGCATCTCCGCTCTTCTGAGGCGACCGGCCATAACCCTCATAATCCGGAGGGCCACCGCCGGCTTGCTGAGAACCAACCGCTCTACGTCCGGACGGCTCATGACGCACAACAGGCAATCATCAGCCGCTTCGGCGAAGGTATTTTGCATTCCTTGCCCGATAATGGCCATCTCACCAAAGATCGTGCCGGCGTCGATGGTGGCTACGACGAGCTTCTTCCCGTCGGTGGATAGACGGTAAAGCTGCACCCGGCCTTTCTTTAAGATAAAGAGGACCTCGCTTTGGTCTTCCGGCCGGTAGAAGATTTTGCCCCGCTGGCAGGTGCTCATGGTGGTCGTCCGATCCATTTCTTCCATCTCGGCCTTGGAGAGATCTTGGAAGATATCGACCATTTTTAGGTAGTTTATTTTTTGTTCAACATCCACAGTCTTGCGAAACCTCCGCCGGCTTTGTATCGATCTCGGTCGCTGCGGCCCAAGCCTTAATTTGCTCCTGGCTCGGATTGCCCAGCGAAACCACCCGCTCGCCAATCACGTAAGTGGGGGTGGCAAAGACTCCTTCTGGAACGATGGCCTGCTCGTCACTGAGATCGATTACCTCCACCGTAAAGATGTGAGCATAATTCTGTTGGATTTGGTGGGCAATGTCAAGCGCCTCGGCGCAGCCCGGACAATGCTGGGCAATGAATATTCTTAAGGTGGAGATCATCACATTTGCTCGCCACTTTCCCGCTGATGGAGCGAGGCTAAAATCTGAAAAAGTTTACTCACCGCCATAGATGGCTGTATCCGGCCTAAAAGCGGCCCAGGCAAACCAAAAATGGGTGTGGCTTAAGACCGGCTCCAGTTCCGTGCCGGCCAGTTCGCCGCTAACGGCCCGGCCAAAAATGTCCCACTGGCTGCCGGTTTCGTTATCCATAATGGTCCCGTCTCGGTAGGTAAAGCTGAGCGGCCGGCCGTTTGCCTGGGGGATGAACATGCCGGCTGAGCCAACCTCTTTTGAGCTCGAAATGACGCTCTGATCAAGCGCCGAGGCCTGCCCCGGCTCAAAAAAGATGACCACCCGCCGTCCATCAAGCGTATCTTCAATGACCTTCTCCGCCTCGATCAGAGGCAGGGGATAAGCCTTGGCGACCTCGCCCCGAAAGTAACCCAGCACCCGTTCCGTGGCCGGGAGGCGATCATCGGGCGTACCCAGGAAGAGAAACGGCCGGGTGGTCGAGTCGTAGCCGGTGTAAGGGTTGGCGTCATAATTGCGGCCGTTGCTGGATAGCACCAAACCGTCGGGGTGAGCGGCTTTGAAGTCCTTCCAGGCCACCAGTTGAGCCGGGAGCATCTCGAGCTGGGTGCCGGTCGCCTCACCGACGATGGCTTCACCGGTGAACTGCTGCCACCAGGAGAGCGTCTGGTTATCCCACATAATCAAATCGCTGTTGCGCAGGTTGCCCGAGACGCCAAAGCGCAGCACCTCACCCTCGACCTCGCGCTTGAAGACGATGCCGGCGTTGCAGAGGGGGCAGAAAGTGACCGCTACCGGGAGGCCGGCAATCTCGTCGTTGGCGATCTCGTGGCGGGTCAGGATGCCCAACGGGTAAGCCTTGGCCTCGTCCCCGACGGTGAGGGCGATGAGCGGTGAGCGGTCATCGAGCCATTCGTCGGCCTCGGCCACGCTCTCGAAGCTGGGATTGTCAAGGGGCGGGATGCCGTCGGGCGGTGGGCCGCCGGATAAGACTTCATTGTAATCGATACTATGCTTGCAGAAGTTGGTCGCCAGACCGCTGTTAGGATCGACCAGGCCTGGGCTAACGACCCGCGAAATTTGCGCGGCGGTCCAGATGTCCGTGGTGAAGCGCAAGTTTTCCACCCCGGCAAAAGGGTTGTCGCAGTTGGCCGCGGCGGCTAAAGCCGCGACCGGAGCTGTTGGTTCCGCCTGGACCACGCTGCCCGTATCCGAGGCCGCTTCGGCCACCTCAGCCTCTGGGCTAACTGAAGCATGCTCTGCCGCCGCCTCTGGCTCACTTGAGCCGGGGCGTTCATTAGCCGGCGGCGTAGCTCCACAAGCTGCCACCATCCCAAAAATTAGGGGGAGTAGACCCATCCAAAGCAACGATTTTGGCATACTGTGCTCCTCTTCCAAGCGTGGAGTTTCTATTCGTCTGTCTGGCCTATAGTATACCATATCGTGATAAAAGACTCTGTAGGCTGAAATACAGAGTGGGGAAGGGGGAAGACTGGAAGGTTGAAAGGTTGGAGGATTGCAAAACTTTCGGGATTACAGTGCGTGGGAATACGGAGGGACGCTGATGTTTACAGCGACGCCCAGAAAAGTTGCATCTACTTTATGGAGATCTTTGTACTTCCATAC
>CALMIS010000266.1 GCA_937864185.1 uncultured Chloroflexota bacterium | reverse complement strand
GTGCTTTTTTGTTTTACGTAGTTTTTACGGAGGGTTTAGGTGGGGTTTACTGAATTGGCCGAATGAAAGTGTTAGAATAGAATCATTATGAAAATTGGGATAATTATTCCTTGCCGTTTAGACTCGGTACGCTTACCGGGTAAGGTGTTAATGCCTGTGCAAGGCAAAGCATTGCTATGGTATCTAACAGCCCGATGTAAACAGGTTGACTTACCCGGTGACCATATATTTGTGGCCAGCACCGATAGAACTATTGATGAGCCGATTGAGCGGTTTTGCCATACAGAGGGAATAACTCTTTTTCGGGGGGCAGTTGAAGATGTTGCCGGTCGAATGTTGGCATGCGCTAATGAAGCCGGTCTAGATTATTTTATTCGAGCCAACGCTGACAGTCCTTTCTTGGAGCCGGCCTTAATCAACAAGGCTTGTCAGTTAGTAACCAGACATGGCTATCAATTTGTTACTAATCTATATCCCCGATCGTTTCCCTATGGGGTTAGTGTTGAGTTAGTTCAGACAAGTACATTTCAGAATGCTTACCAGCAAATGCATAAGCCAGCGCACTTTGAGCATGTCACTCAGTATTTATATGAGAACATAGCGCAGTTTGATTATCACAATATCACACACGATGGGCCTGATTTGAGCAGGCTGAGGTTAACGGTAGATACTGAAGCTGACTTTAGAAGATTCGAAGGAATTTTGGGGCAGCTAAATTACCACAAGTGGCCGGTTTTATCTTTTCTTGATGCGGCAAAAATATATCAGGAACTCGTCTAAACCAATATGATTACGCTTTTTTGTGTCCGCCCCAAAGGGTTTAATATTGGCAATGATGCCATTTTTTTAGCCATGCAGTATTTTTTACAACAGGCTTTTGGACAATTGGTAAATATTGTTACTTTCCCCGCTACTTCTCGTTATGAAAGCCATGCTAAGGCCGGGTTAACTCCTAAGACAATTTTTGAGATTAATCAATATGGTCATGGGGTTATTGTGGGCGGCGGTAACCTGTATGAGAATGGCGAACTGGAAGTTAATTTAGAGGCGCTACAATCTTTAGAGGTACCGCTCCTACTGTTTAGTCTATCCCGAGGAAAAATATATAACCGCCAGCACCGCCTCGTGGACCGCACTGATGCTATGCCAGCCCGGGTAGTTAAAGCTTTGCACGCAAAAGCCCGCTACTCACTGGCGCGCGACGAAGCGACCTTCACTTACTTGCAGCAGCTTGATTGCAACAACGTCCAAGTGTGTGGCTGTCCTACCATTTTTCTGGATCGACTGACCAATCGTCTACCTAACCTATCTTCACGAGATCAAGCCGGGATTTTAATCTCAATCCGTAATCCGGAATTAATGAGCATACCTCTACAGAAACGAGCTCAGATTTACAACCACATCCAGCAAATTATTCAACAGTTACGCGCCGAAAACCGTGACAACATTCGTCTACTTTGCCATGACCATCGAGATATTCCTTTTGCCGCGTCGTTCCCTAATATCGATTACGTCTACACAGGTGACATTTATAGTTATCTAGCCTTATTAAAATCGTGTAAACTTAACATAACCTATCGTCTTCACTCATTTTTACCTTGCGTGGCCTTTAACGTTCCTTCTATTAATATCAGCTACGATGAACGTTCGACCAGTCTTATTAAAACAGTTAACTTGGCGGATTGGAATATCAACATGATTTGTACCGATGATGTAGTTGAGCAAGTGATGCACCGGGTACACCACCTGTCGACCTTAACCCGGTTAAGAGAGCAGGCTCAACCGCAATGGCGACAATTAAATAATGTTATCTCGCAAACCTTTCAGAATTTTGTTCAGGATGTGCTGGCTTACCAAGCCGGATGACAAATTTGCATAAAGGGCGCAATCCTCAATGAATAAAGTCCACATTATTGCCGAAGCGGGTACCAACCATAATGGCCAGTACGCCACCGCCGAGCAATTGGCACAGACTGCCAAAATCGCCGGCGCAGATTCGGTGAAGTTCCAAATAATTTATCCGGAGGGTCTTTATTTACCAAAATTTTTTGATAAGAGCCAATATGTTGACAATGAAGTTTTTCTAACACGCCAAAAATTTATGTTAAGTGATGCCGAGTACAGCAGGTTAGCCGATTATTGTAGACAGCTTGATTTATTGTTTAGTGCTTCAGTCTTTGACGAGCGCGGACTCAATCTGCTGGACGAACTCGACGCTCCCTACATCAAAATTGCCTCGTGCGACCTGAATAATTCCCGCTTGCTTAAGCAGGCCGCCGAGCGGGGTCATCAAATTGTGTTATCTACCGGTATGGCTACCCTGGCCGAAATTGACCGAGCGGTAGCCGATATTACCGCCACTGGTCACAACAAAGTGGTATTAATGCATTGTGTGTCAATTTATCCGGCCCTGTTGTCCCAGATGAACCTGTCCTTTATCGACACGCTGACCACTGCCTTTGGCTTGCCGGTGGGTCTTTCGGACCATACCGAAGGTAGCCTTGCCGCCGCTATTGCCGTCTCAAAAGGTGTGACCTGGCTTGAAAAACATTTCACTCTTGACCGCGCCTCACCAGGCTTTGACCATGCTTATGCTATGGAGCCGCCAGTTCTGACCCAATACGTAACCGATGTTCGCTCCGCGGAAACGGCATGCCATCGACCTTCCGCTAAAATATCGCAGTCCGAGGCTACAGTTAAACAGCGTGCTCGGCGCGGCCTTTACGCCGCCCGAGATATGGTCGCCGGCGAAATAGTAACCGCCGCCGACATTCTAATTGTCCGTCCAGAAGGGCCCTTACGCCCTAATGAAATGGATTTAGTGATGGGTAAACCACTAAAACAACACGTATATCAGTATCAACCTCTATCGTTGGAACTGGTGTAAAGCCGTATATGGCAAACCTTGCTCATGAAACTACAAGTTGTGTGCCGAGGATCAACAAAAGAAGGGCTGGGACATCTATTTAGAACTAGAACTTTTGCCAAGACAGCCCAGTTGAATCATCAGGTGAGTGTCGTGGCTATAGTTGAGCCAGATTTACAGGTGATCTTTTCCGAGTTAGACTGCCCGGTTTATTTTGCAGAGCGGGAGCAAGATATTTTGCCTTTGGTGCAAACCAACCCCGCCGATGTATTAATATTTGACTTGACTCACCTTGATAAGGATATCTTTCAAAGAGTTACACACATCCCACGCCTTACCGCCTCAATTTCTCCCATTTTTGAGCACATCCCCCAAATAGATGTATTGTTCACCCGTACCGCCAGAGCGCCTCAAATTCCGGGGGTACAGATTTACGGCGGGTTACAATACGCCATATTTAACGAACACTGTCAAACAATAACCGACGATACGTTTATTCAAAACTTAAAGCTGCCAGAACTTTCCATAGCAGTTTGTATGGGTGGCACTGATGCTGCCAACAAAACGTTGGCCGTCCTGAAAGCACTCATGCACGTACCCGATAGCTGTACTATCTGGGTTTTACTGGGCGAAGGCTATGCTCATTCTTACAATGCGTTGGTAGAAACTGCCCGCTACAACCCTCGTCATGAAGTTATTTTGGCCAAAACCGGCCGGTCAATGTGGCGCGTAATGAGCAATTGTGTCTTAGCTATCCTGGCCGGTGGCCTGACCACTGTGGAGGCTATCTGCGCTGGCTTACCAACCATAAATTTATTTGAACGGTCAGAGCATATTGATGTTATCTCACAAGAACTGTTTGAGTTGGGGGTATGTTTAAACGGAGGCGTATTTTCAGATACTACCCTCACCACAATGGTAACTACGGTAAAGCACCTATACCACAAACGACAGCAGATCTATGCTATGCACCAGCGCACCAAAGGATTAGTTGATACCGACGGCAGTAAACGGGTCCTGAGAAAATTGGAACAACACCTTACCCTGGCTACCAGGCAGCTTGTTTTAGCTAGAAATGGGCAATATTAAAATGCACTTTCAGCAAATTACATTAACCCGACCGATACCGCCCAACCAATACGAAGAACTAATAAAACATCTATATTGGGTCGACCCTGGGTTAGAACAAATTGAGTTTGATACCATTGACCCGACGGTGCTGCGTTATCAATATACTGGCCCTAGCTCCCAGCAAGTGCAGGAACGATTACGCCAAGTCGTCGAGCGGCTTACCCGGTCATTTAATACCGTACCCGTAAGCACTATTTATCACAGCTCGGTTGTAACAACACCGGGTTGTGTATCACCATATCAACAGCTAATTCAACGCGGATGGGTGCACCCGGTTGGTCAAGGCAGCCACATATACAGCGGGCTGATGAGCCAACTGTATTATGCTTTGGACCTTCAGTTTCGCCATAAAGCGTTGGCAATGTCGGTTAATGAGTACAAATTTCCCACACTTATTAACTTAGATACCTTGGCCCAAACCGGATATTTGCACAATTTTCCTCACCATACCAATTTTGTGTGCCATTTGCCTGAGCATATGGAAATCATTGAACAATTTAAGCAAACCGTGGTTAAGACTCAAGTACATGTCAAACCCTCGGTTGATGTCTGTGCCGCGCCGGATTACGCTCTGTCGCCCACAGTCTGTTACCATTTTTATTTCATCAATCGCGGACGCGTTTTGCAGGGCGAAACCCTGGGCGCAACAGCATTATCGCCGTGCTACCGCTTTGAAAGTAAAGCGACTACCGAGTTACGGCGTCTCCGCGAGTTTAATATGCGGGAGATTATGTTTATTGGTCCACCGGCAGAGATCATAAAGTTGCGCCAGGCATTGCTTGATTGCCAACAACAAATGCTTGAATTTTGCCAGTTGCATAGCATTATCCAAACGGCTGCCGATCCATTTTTTTTGGATAGCCACGACAGTCAGCGTTTATTTCAGATCAGCTTTGATTTGAAACACGAGGCAAAAGCGTATTTACCGGATGATGACGACTGGCTGGCCATTGGTTCGGTTAACTATCACCAGGATCATTTTGGTCAGGCTTTTAACATTACGCTGGCATCTGGCGAACCAGCTCATAGCTGTTGTTTGGGCTTTGGGCTGGATCGTTGGTGCATAGCTATCTTTGCCCAATATGGACTTGACATAACCCGCTGGCCGCCCAACTTGCAGCAATTACTTACAGCCTATCATAAAACTATTGACAGTTTCATAACCAGTTAATCTAATGAATGTGCTAACCCCCACCCGAACAGAATTGCTAGCCGGTTTACAAGCCGTAGGAGTACAGCCTGGCGATGTGTTGTACGTCGCCTCCTCGCTGGCTGCGTTGGGGCTGATGGATAACCCGGTTGGCAGTGTGTTATCGGCGCTGCGAGAGGCGGTTGGTCCTAGCGGGACACTGGTGATGCCTGCTTTTAATTTCGCCTTTTGCCAGCAAGCCGAGTTTGACCGCGAACTTACTCCCTCAACCGTGGGCGTACTGACCGAAGCTTTTCGACAGTTGCCCGATGCTATACGCACATGGGCACCGCCCTATCACACTGTCACAGCGGTGGGACCTTTGGCAACCGAGATTAGCGCCATCGAGGCACTTACTTCTTTTGGCGGCGACTCGGTATTTCAATACTTGCATGACATTAACGCCAAACAGTTGCTGCTGGGTGTTGACTACCACAGTGGCGTGGCACATTTTCACTGGTTGGAGGAACTTCACCAGGTTCCCTATCGTTATTGGAAAAAGTTTGAGGGCAATGTAATACTCAACGGCCAAAAAAAGCTCCGAGCTTTTTTTATGTATGCCCGCCGCTCCGATATCCAACTAAACGCCGAGCCGGCAGCCAAAATGTTTGAACAAGCTGGTTACGTGCAGCAAACTATGGTGGGTTTGTGTCCGCTCCGAGCCTTTAATTTACGCGACTTTAAACAATTCTTTGAACCGCATTTCCAACAAAATCCCTTTATCTTGGTTGAAGCGACAGGCTACCAACCAACACCCATTTCCTCACCGGTAAAAGGTATTGATCATATTGCCATTGTATCCAAGTACTCCTCCAAGATTCGGCGCTTTTTTCAAACCATTGCCACTCAACTGGCCTATGAAGGTATAGTGACCGAACTTGGCGTCAATTGCCAGTATTTTAGTGGATTAGAAATAAATATAGAGTTTGTTGATCCAATAAGATCTGGGAGCCGCATCGACCAGCATATTAGGCAAAACCCGACCAGTCCCTTGCATCATATTGCTTTTGAAGTAACAGATATGGCAGCGGCACTTAGTTACTTTAAATTGAAGGGCTATGAACCGCTCGATGGACAATTCCACTTAGGTCCTAAGCCTTATCAGCGGGTTATTTTTCTTAACCCCATTCAAACCGGCGGCCTGTTAGTAGAGTTGGTGGTCAATGATGGCGACGAATATACTCCTTATGGAGGCAAAAAATGAACAATGTAACACCCCAAACGTTATTAGAGCAAGTAAAAGCAGTATTGGCCCAAGAATGGAATTTGTCTCCTGCTGCTATTCCGGACAACGCCGCCTTAAATCAAGTTGAATATTGGGACTCACTGGGCCATATCAAAATAATGATGGCCCTGGAAGCGCAACTAAAGATTGAGATGACCGCCGATACTATTCGCAATTTGTCATCAATCTCGAAAATTGTTGATTATCTAGCTGCCCAGAATAACGTTGAATCCAAGGATCAGATTGATGAGTGAGATAGTTCTTCTTTCATCCCAACCACCAGGCTGGCATCCCGCCTGGGAAGAGAATGTTTATGACCAGAGGCGACATCTGAACCTTTACCCTTACCATGCAGTGGTCGGTTTTATTTTTAGACACTTTGGTCAGGTAAAAAATAGAGCAAGCGTGAGAATTTTAGAATTGGGCTGCGGGGCAGGCAACAATTTATGGTTTGCAGCGCGTGAAGGCTTTAGCGTAGCCGGCATCGATGGCTCTCCCACAGCGATTGAATTTGCTCGTAATCGTTTTGCTAGCGAACAATTAACCGGCGATTTGCGCGTAGGTGATTTTACGGTGCTACCGTGGCATAACAATACTTTTGATATTGTGCTTGACCGTAATGCGCTAACCCACAATCGCCGTGGTATTATTGCTGCTGCCCTGCGTGAAGCAGTACGCGTATTAATTCCAACCGGGCGGCTTCTTTCTATTGTTTATAGTAACCATCATTCCGAAAAACAATACGGACGACATTTAGGCGATAACTCTTACGATAATTTTACCGGTGGTTATTTTGCTGGCTTAGGCACAACTTTTTTTGCCTCTCGTAGAGATATTGACAACCTGTTTGACTTCCCCCTTAAAGTTGTTGGCTTATCACATAATCGTGAAGAAAAGATTATTGGAGCTGATAAATTAGTAAACGCTTTTTGGCAAGTAGAATGTGTAAAAGAACATGGGCATTAATCAGATCAGGCTCATTTCAGAAATATTTTCCTTGCAAAGAGACATTATTTCTGATGGTTATGATCAGGCTTTGAATATGCTTTGCCAGCAATTTCCTCTTAAAGTCCACGAGTATGCCAGCGGAACTCATTGTTGGACCTGGCGTATCCCCGATAAATGGAGTTGTGAAGAAGCTTATGTCGAAACATTAGATGGTAAGCGGATTATCGATCAGCAAGATCATCCGCTATATGTAGCTTCATATTCTGTCAACATAGATCAGATTGTGACTCGGACGGAATTGTTGTCACATTTACATTTGCACCCTCACTTAAATGATCAACCACCTTTTGTTTTTTACTATTATGAACCGAACTGGGGTTTTTGCGGCGGTAAAAATATTCTGGACACATTGACGGACGAGGAATATAGAGTAGTCATACGAAGTCGTTTTGAGCCGGGCGCTTTAAAGGTGGGCGAATATTATCTACCTGGAGACAGTGATGATTGCTTCGTATTAGGCAGTCATCTTTGTCATCCCTGTCAGGTGAATGATGGGTTGAGTGGGGTTGTAACTGCCCTGGCGGTTATGCAAGAATTGGCGGCATACCCTAGACGGCGATACAGTTATAGATTACTGATTACGCCAGAAACCATTGGGAGTATCGCTTGGCTCAGTCATAACGAAGATTTGATCCCTAAACTCAAGGGGGGATTATTTCTTGACATGACCGGGTTACGCCAACCGCCTGCTTTACAAATGTCCTATTTTGGCAATACCCAAGTGGATATTTGTCTAAAACACGTACATATGAGGAGTGAAAGTGGAGCATGGTGGGCACCTTACCGGGGTGTTGTGGGCAATGATGAACGCCAATTCAATGCGCCGGGTGTTAGAATTCCCATGCTCTCTTATTCAAGGGCTTTACCGTGGGGTCATCCGCATAGACCCTACAAAGAGTATCATTCTGCTGCGGACAATCTAGACATTACTAGTGATGAGATGCTCGAGAAATCAAAATCTACAATCTTGGCTATGATTGAGGCTTGGGAAGATAATTACTATCCAGGAAATCTCTTTAAAGGCGAGGTTTTTTTAGCTGGCATTGATCTAGCAGTGGATCGGCATAGAAACTTACCTTTACATCGCAACATACTGAAAATCATGGATTGCATCGATGGTTCCAATTCAATTGGGGATATTGCAGAAAAATTAAATTTACCGTTTACAGAGGTAAAAACATTTGTTAACCGCTTAAAAGATGTTGGCTTAATTTCGGTTTTAGATGCCTGAGGCAAGCGAATTATCAATGAAAACGCTATGTTTACTCACTAATTCTTGGGATGCCGAATGGATTGGCGCTTATTGGAATAACAAATCTCGGCTTGAAAATGTAACTGTGGTTGCATCTTCGTTTGAGGGAAGGATCATCGCACAACAGCTTGGCGTTCCCCACAATAGTTATGAGGAGTTAGCTTGGAGCTTAAAGAAGCCAGAATTATTTTATATCAGCCGAAAAAAGGCGTCTCAGTGGCATCAAATGCCAAAATTAAAAGATATCCCTCAGCTCGAAGCGGTTAGGTACTTTAAAGAGTACCCCCTCCTGTGGATGCACTATTATCCTCTGAGCCAAGCTCTCTATGAGATGTTACAATCGTATCAATTTATGGGAAAAATTTTAGAAATTGAACAACCCGACAAAATTTTGTTGGGAAAACAGACCGACCCCTTTGCTCCAATTGCCATCCCCCCTTTTAATATGCAAGTACTGAATATTCTAACGCAGAGCAATGGCTTAGAACGTGAAGCTTTAAAGGTGTTGGCTAACAACAAAAATATTAAAGTTGTTGAAATGCCAACGCAAGCTCCCTCCACTTTTGCGCGTCTACAATTAGAGAAAAATAAAAAGCTATATACTTCATCGCCTAGTAAATCCGGGTTGCCAACACAGAATGTGCTAATTTTTACGTGGGCGGGGAACTATCTGAAGCAACTGTCAGATATGCTTGATCAGTTATGTCAGTTGGATATCCAGGTAAACCTTGTTATTGTAGGCGACAGATTGTCCCCAGATCAGGAGCAAAATTTTACTGCCAAAAATATCAACTACTATTATAAAACTGATTTTTCTATACCTGATGAACAAACTATCTTTGACGAGTGGCGAGCAAAAGGCGAAAAAGCATATGCCAGCATTCGCGATAATGCTGATTTGAAGGATTATTTTTCGGGAGAGCATGGTAGTTATTTTAATGGGCTGGTAGACCAGATACTTTATTGTGATTTTGTAAATAATATACCTTTTACAGTTATTGAATTACTGCGTTCAGAGACAATCGTCAATACTCTAAAACCCGATGTTGTGCTTACTAACTTTGCCCATCATCCGTGGGAAAATGCCGATGTTTTGCCGGCACGCAATCTGGGAATTCCCACACTGTACGTTGGTCATGGAATTACCGGGTACCTCAGCGCCGTTCGTGATGCGGCTTCAACTCAATATTACGGCGTTTTGGGCGAATACTTCAAAGACGCCTTAATGGAGGTGTTTAATTGGTCTGAGGATGAGTTGGCTCTAATCGGTCACCCTCAACTTGATCACCAACTGCCATTACCAGACAAACGCCATAGCAAAATTAGGTTTAGGTTAAATCCCGATCAGCCGGTATGTATTTTTTGTGATATGAGCGAGTTCATGCAAGCGTTTGAACAAAGACACTCTACTTATACAACTTTACACGAAATAGTTAAATTAAAAACGCACATCCCAAATCTTCAAATTGTTTACCGGACGCATCACGGGGTCAGTTCTGCTGTCAAAATTCGTGAATACTTAAGTTCGCTAAATTTGCCTGGTGTGCACTTTCAAACGTCGCCCAATCCACCGTTAATGGAAATTGCCCAGGCCGCCGATTTGGTAATTTCGCATTACACCAGCGCAGTCACCGAGGCATTGATAATCGGCGTTCCGGTTATTTATCTTACCGCGCTCGCTTCGGAAGTTGAACCTAGTTTCATGAATTGCGAAGCTATAAAAATAGCCAACGAGTTTGAGGCATTACCCGATCTGGTTAAATCAATCATCCAAGCGTCTCTTTCAAGACAGGAAATTAGAGCGATGGCTCAACCCTATTTTGACCGGGCTTTATGTGGCATCGATGGCAAATCTAACACAAGACTAGCGAATTTGATACTATCTTTGGCGCAGAAAACGGAACATCAAAAAAGGACCGGGTTTCAAGATTGGATTGATCGAATAAAAACGGCCGGAGAGACTAAAGTGGTTAAGCCGCAAATTGTTGCCACCAACTCGAATATGAAACCCAAGGCCAACTGTAGCAAACGCAATCCGGCGCAACAGTATCTGGGGAATAATCTTGTTTTCATAGTAGGCTGTCCCCGCAGCGGCACGACTTGGTTACAAAGACTTTTATCGAGCCATCCAAAAATTCACACGGGGCAGGAGAGTGATCTATTTGATATGTTTGTCGGCCCTCAGTTGAAGTCGTGGAACTATTTAATGAATCACGAATTAAGCGGGCGTCCAGTAGGGTTGCCATGCTACTTTAAAGAACAAGAGTACATTGATATCTTAAAAGAATATATGCTGGCGCTTCTCCAACCCATGATTGGCCCCCTGCATGAAGGTGAATTTTTTCTAGAGAAAACCCCTTCCCATGCTTTGTATTTGCCGGAAATCCACAAATTGTTGCCGGAAAGCAAAATCATTCATCTGGTAAGAGATGTTCGGGATGTAGTGGCCTCTTTACTGGCCGCCTCCAAATCCTGGGGAAAACATTGGGCCCCCAAAGATGCCCAATCGGCAGCACAAATGTGGGTAAATCATGTTCAGGCCGTTCGGTTAACGTCAAAAACTCTTCCAAAATCCCACTTTTGCGAATTGAAGTATGAAGATTTAAGTGCTGACCCAGCCAAAGTACTGGCTAATCTATTCAATTT
Organism: uncultured Chloroflexota bacterium; assembly: GCA_937864185.1. Lineage (GTDB taxonomy): Bacteria > Chloroflexota > Anaerolineae > 4572-78 > J111 > JAGRBY01. The sequence goes on along the minus strand of CALMIS010000266.1, from coordinate 3,041 downwards.
TTTGGGATTGGCTTGGAATAAGGAAATCATTGCCCAAGCAATAGAGGCGAACCGTTTGCAAATTGCTGCAAAAACAGGCGGCTCCACCATTCCGGTTGGCGGCCAACTGTCCCGTTTATTGGGCGCTGTCACGCAGGAGCCGGAAGGTTTTGTCAGAAAAGGTCGTCCTGGTGCATGGGTGGAAGATTTACCCAAGGAAGATATTGTAATAATTGGCCAAATAGCCCGCACCACAATGGAAACTATTGGCTATCCCTGGGAGGTGGGGGGAGACACTACAAAAGGCAATAACTGGTATATCGCTAGACGTAATGATAGTGAAAAGAATGCTAGCATAGACTCGGTGGTTGAAAAACTGCGAAATGAAAGCGATATTGAAAAAGTAATTTTCAATCTTGAACAACAGCTAGAAGACTACCCGGACGCAATTGAACTTCTCACCCTAAAAGCGGAGACAAAAATCCTGAAAGGAGAACTTTATACCGCCAAGCAAATTCTGATCGGGGTCATACTTCGGTCTCCCGAGTATTTGAGTACCTTAAATTGTTTGGGGGTAATTGAATTTTTGGAAGGCAATCCCAATTCAGCTAAAGAATTCTTTAAAAACGCCTCTATTATCGACCCGTCTTACAAACCGGCAGTGTTAAATCTTGACTACATTCAAAATAAGGACGAAAGGCAAGTATCTAATCAAAAATCAGTGAAATTCGGATTTATTAATTCCGGAATACTGTTAACCAATCAATGAGTCAAGCAACCTTGAAACTGTTAAAGAAGCGTGAGTAGTGTTCTACGGTGCCTCAGTAGTTTATTGTCAAAAAAACTCTTTCCGGCGAAACATCTTTGGTGGAACACAAGGTAAGGAGCAACTTAATGGTAAATGTATCGGTCATTATTCCGACTAGAAATCGTTCTCAATGGCTTTCATTGACCATTGAGAGCCTTGTGACGCAAGATTTTTCACCCTCGACGTATGAAATTCTCATTGTTGATAATGGTTCTACTGACAATACAGAACAAGTTGTTCAGAAATTTATTTCGGAACACCCACCTCATAATATTAAATATATTTATGAACCCGAACCTGGATCATTGTCGGCCAGGCATCGGGGTGCTTTAGAAGCAAATGGGGAAATACTTGTCTTTACCGATGATGATGTGGAGCCAGTGAGAGGGTGGTTGTCAGCCATTTTTCAGACATTCAAAGACGGGTCTGTGCATTTGGTCGGTGGACCCAATCTCCCAAAGTTTGAGGTGGAACCTCCTGAGTGGATCTTTAAGTACTGGGATAAACACAATGACGGCTTCACTTGTGGGTCTCTTAGTCTCTCGTCCTTTGGTGATAAGAAGCAGGTCATTGATCCAATGTATGTGTGGAGTCTTAACTGGTCTATTAGAAAAAAAACCTTCTTTGAAGCCGGAGGATTTCACCCCTGTGTTATACCAAAACATCTCCAACAGTTTCAAGGCGATGGTGAGACCGGCCTCTCTCTTAAGCTCAAGGAAAAAGGATTACTGGCAGTTTATGTTCCTGAAGCTCTGATTTACCACCATATCTCTAGGGAGAGGTTAACTGCAAGATATTTTGAAGGGCGTTTTTATTATCAAGGAGTTTGCGACTCGTATACTCAAGTTCGCCGTAACAAAGGCTTAGAAAATATAAATGTTCCTGAACGAATTCAACTAGACACCAGTAAAATCGATAATCTGCCGGCATATGAACAATATAGACAAAGCATTTACTATAGAATTCATAATGCTTATATAGACGGGTTTGAATTCCATCAGGGGGCAGTTCGAAAAAATGCCAAGGTCCTTGATTGGGTTCTTAAGGACAACTACTTTGATTATAAGTTACCAAAATTAGAAGATGATCAAACAAATCCAGAAGCAGACACAAGAGAAAATGAATGTTTTATTTCTTCCGACTATGAACCCGCTTTGATTAGGCATCAACAGGCCATAGAAAAAAATCCCAATAACGTCGCCGCGTGGGCCGGCGTTGGCCAAATTGCGCAGCGGCTTAACGACCGAAAAACGGCCGATGCCGCCTTCCGCCGGATCTATATGCTCAACCCTCATCACCCTGAATTGGTGAACTGGATTTTTCCCCAAACATTGCGCCAGACATTTGACGCTCAGGTCAGCACCTATTTGTCGCAAGACGGTGGCGATTATTTCTTTGCCCCGGAAGAATACTATAAGCCTCACAAACGCCTGTTGGATCATTATCAGGTTTTTGCTCATGAAATTTCGCTTGATACTCCAGGTCGAAATTTTTTAGAAATTGGGGCTGGGGCCGGCGGCGTCAGTTATATCGCCAAAAAGCTGGGTTTTGAGGTGATTGCTACCGACATTGGCATCACCGATAACCAGTACAACCTACAAGCCGAATCCGGACCGGCGGCCCGTCGAGTACTAGAAATTGACGTGGTTGAATTTACTGTTTCGCCTCAAAACAAAATATCCCAAGTGATCAACTTCAGCAACGGCCAAAAAGCCGATTATATTTTTATGCGTGGGGTACAATTTAACCGCAAACATATCGGTGTAGTCCGCTATACCGACCCCGCCCGGCGCGACCAGGGCTGGCTGACCAACAGCCAGTGGTACACTGCCACCGAGTGGCTGTCAGTTTTAGTCGATATTTTTGACAATCTCAATGTGGGCGGTCGCTTCATTAGTCTAGGCATTTATAAGCTGGATCAGTCGTTGGCTCAAGAAGTTGCCAATGAACTTCGTAAGGCCCTGCCGAATCACGCCGAGCTAAAGATCACAATTCATCCTCATCCTCAGTGGGACACGATTACAGACATATGGTTGACCAAACGGCGACGGTAGCTATCGTTATTATACAAACATCCTTTGAAGCATAATTAGCGCACCTTCCTAAATAAAGCTTTTTGCACCTGCGTTATGCCACACCGGACACCTCGGCACAAATAATCTGTCATCTTTAAACCCGGACCGCCTCGCCAAAAGGAATGTGACAGTTTCTTATATGCCCTCTTTACGTCCCCTTTATCCAATTTTTACTTACA